>JALYUD010000098.1 GCA_030853905.1 Vulcanimicrobiota bacterium | reverse complement strand
AGGATGTCGCGGTAGGTGCTGCGCTCGCCGACGGCGCCACCGACGCTGCCCGCGAATAGCGTGTCGCCGGTGAACAGCGTCGAGCGGAACAGAAACGACGACGAACCGTCGGTGTGACCGGGCGTGTGCAGCATGCGGATCGCGGCGGCGTCGCCGAAAGGCAGTTCGTCGCCGTCGACGAGCGGCAACGTTGTCGATGCGAGGTTGCCGATCGCGGCCACGTCGGCCCGATGCATGACGATCTGCGCGTCCGGAAAAGCGCGCGCGATGTCGGCGGTCGCATCGCAGTGATCGGCGTGCTTGTGCGTGATCAGGATGTAGCGTAGCGCGTACGGGCCCTCGGCGATTGCGTCGAGGATCGTTTGCGGATAGCCGGCCGGATCGACTAGGGCTGCGGTTTTGCCCTGCTCAAGAAAGAAGATGTAGCCGTTGGATGGGTGCGGATCGTGCGGATGCCGGCGCACGTCGCGCGGCAACGCGACGTCGGGATGCCAACGCTTCGCGGCGGCATCCGCCAATTTACCCGGATCGAGCCGCAGGACGCGCGCCAGCGCACGGGCTTCATCGTCGCTGGGGACGCCGTCGCCGCGCGTCCAGTCGGCGATATGCGCGGGCGCAAGACCGGTCGCGTTGCCGAGCGCTTCGTCGTCGATTGCAATGCCCGTCTTGGCCTTGCGCAGAATGTCGGAGAAATCGTCTTCGAGCATGCCGACGCTTGCGGCGCCTGCAACCGGGGACCCTTCGCGACCGGTCGAAATGCGCGGAATGGAACGCCTGGTTATCATCGGTTCGGGCCCTGCCGGGTTGACGGCCGCCGTGTACGCGGCGCGAGCGAACCTTGCACCCCTGATGTTCGCGGGCTATCAGTACGGCGGGCAACTGATGTTCACGACGGAGGTCGAAAACTATCCCGGCTTCCCGAGCGGCATACTCGGACCCGAACTGATGGAAAGCTTCCGCGTTCAAGCCGAACGTTTTGGCGCAAAGATCGAGAACGTCGACGTTACCGAGGTCGATTTTTCGCGTCGTCCATTTCGGATCGAAACGGGCGACGTTGCCTTCGAAGCGCAAAGCGTTATCGTCGCGACCGGCGCGAGCGCACGCTGGCTCGGCGTCCCAGGGGAAGCCGGCTTGCGGGGCCGCGGCGTTTCGACGTGCGCGACGTGCGACGGCGCTTTCTTCAAGGAAAAACGGATCGTCGTCGTCGGAGGTGGCGACTCGGCGATGGAAGAGGCGATCTTTTTGACGCGCTTCGGCTCGCACGTTACGGTGCTGCATCGGCGTGAGGTGTTGCGCGCGAGCAAGATCATGGCCGACCGCGCGCTTGCGCACCCCAAGATCAGCCTCCGCTTCAACACCGCCGTCGACGAGGTGCGCGGTGCCGAAACAGTCCAAGCGCTGCTGCTGCGCGACACCGTCACCGGAGCGACCTCGGAACTGGCCGCCGACGCGCTCTTTATCGCGATCGGGCACGATCCCAACACTGCGATCTTCGGCGGCCAGCTGGAACTCGATGCGCACGGTTACGTCGTTTCGCGCGACGGTGTGCGGACGAACGCCCCAGGCGTGTTCGTAGCGGGCGACGTCTACGATATTCGCTACAAACAAGCCGTCACGGCGGCGGGGATGGGCTGCCGTGCCGCGCTCGAAGCCGAACGCTACCTCGAAGAACTCGACGCGCAAGTGGAATTGGCGAGGCGGTAGCGGCATTCGTCGCTAGTCGCTCCCTTGAAATAGTCGGCGCCGCGCAACGTTTCTTGGCGCGTGAAACCGAGCCGTTCGATCAGGGCGATCGAGCGAACGTTGCGCGTATCGATGAACGCGTCGACGACTGCTCCCGGCACGCGTTCGCAAAGATAGGACAGCGCGGCTCGGCTCGCTTCCGAGGCGAATCCGTGACCCCACGCGTGGGGGGCGAACACATAGCCGAGGACGGCGCGCCGCGCGCGAACGGTCACGCTGAGCTCGACTGTTCCGAACGGTGCATCGCACCGCTCGACCGCGGCGACGGCCCAATTCCACCACCATTCTCCGCTATCGCCGGATCCTCGGGCGATACGGCGATAGCGCGCTTCCAACTCGGCGACGGAGCGCGGGGGATTGTGCGGGATGAACGCATAGACCGAGGGGTCGTGCAGCGCCGCAAACAATGCAGCGGCGTGTTCGCTGCCAAGCGGGGTCAGGGCGAGACGCTCCGTCGTCAGTGGCTCGTGACGTGACTGTGGCGGGAGCGACGGAACGAGGCTCGGCATCCGCTTTCGACGCGCTGTCTACGAACGGACGAGCACGTCCGAGCCGACGAGTGCTTCGAGCGTTTCGACGTCCTTAGGTATGGCGGCCGTCAAATTATCGGGTTCGCTGCTCGTACAGAGAATGTCGTCTTCGATGCGCACGCCGATGCCTTTCCAGCGGTCGGCGACGTCGGCATCGGGCTGCACGTACAGTCCGGGCTCGACGGTCAACACGAAACCGGGTTCGAGCTTTCGAAAGGTCGTTTTGTCTTCCGTGTAACGGCCGACGTCGTGCACGTCGATGCCGAGGTAGTGGCCGGTGCGGTGCGGATAGAACGCGGAAAACGCTTCCTTCTCGATCAGCTCGTCGATCGTTCCCGACAGCAGGCCGATGTCGACGAGCCCTTCGGTCAAAACGCGAACAGCGGTGCGATGATACTCATCGACCGGACGGCCCGGCCGGACTGCGTCGATGCCCGCTCGTTGCGAGCGCAGCACGATCTCGTAGATCGCGCGCTGCTCGGGCGTAAAGCGTCCGTTGACCGGCCACGTCCGCGTTACGTCGCTAGCGTACAGGTCAACTTCAGCGCCGCTGTCGACGAGCACAAGGTCGCCGTCGCGCAGCCGCTCGCGATTGGTATTATAGTGAAGAACCGTCGCGTTGGCTCCCCCTGCAACGATCGACGGGTACGCGACGTCTTGCGCGCCGGCGGCGCTGAACTGATACTCGATGATCGCTTCGAGTTCGTATTCCCACATGCCGGGGCGGGTGGCGCGCATTCCGGCTTCGTGTCCCGCTCGCGCTGCAGCGGCGGCGCGGCGCATCAGTGCGATCTCGGCCGCGCTTTTGCGAAGCCGCATTTCGTGCAGCACGGTTCCGGGTTCGATGATCGAACGCGGCGCCGTTCCGCCGCGGCGGACTTTGTGTTGCGCTCCTTTGACGGCGGCAATCGTCGTGCGATCCGTTTCGGCGTCGAGTCCGAGATGATAGTACAGCGCAGGAGCGCCGACGAGCAGATCGGGAAGCCGTGTAACGAGCTCCTCGATCGGGTAGGCCGCGCTGACGCCTATCTGCGCGGCCGCGTTTTCGACGCCGAGGCGTCGACCCGTCCATATCTCGGCTGCGGGATCGCGTTTGCGCAGAAACAGCACGCTCGGCTCTTTGTCGTTCTGGGGCGCGAGAACCAAAACGGCTTCCGGTTCGGTGAAGCCCGTCAAATAATAGAAATCGGAGTTTTGCCGGTACTCGTATTCGGTGTCGGCGTTTCGCACCGCGTGCCGCGCCGCCACGATGACGGCGGCGCCGTCGCCGATAGCACGAGCAAAGGCGCCCCGTCGCTCTTCAAAGGTGGTCATCATAAACGCGGTGTTCGCGCGCGAGGCCGGGCGTCATGCCGCGCCGCATGGCAGCGCGACATGGACGCCGCCTCGATGACGCCGGCTTAGGTGTGTTTCGGCGGGACCGAACCGTACGGTGACGCGGCCGGCGATGCGACCGCTCCGCTGCCCGTCGGCTCGGGCATCGGGCTCATCTCGCTGGCGGACGTGCCGCTCGGCATAGGCGGTGCCGTCCCCGACCCGATGCTGCCGTTGCTCATCGGGGTCATGATGGGCCGGGCGAGGTCGGCGTACCGCAGAAAAGCGGGGGCGTCCGGGCACAGCGCAGGGCGCCCTCCAACGCGGCGGAAAAGAGAGCCGGTATGAGCGCGAATGCCGCAGCCGCGTCGCTGTCGCGGCCGAATTTTCGCGGCCTCTCCGTCGTCTCGTTTGCTCACGGCGTCAACGACTTCTACTCGGGGATAGTGCCCTTCACGATCTTCCTCGTGCTGGGCCGCCACCACGTCTCGGCGGCGTATCAAGGGGCGTTCGTTTTCCTGTGGTACGCCACCAGCTCGATCGTCCAACCGTTCTTCGGGGCGTACACGGATCGGCATGGCCGCTGGTGGTTTCTGCCGAGCGCCGTGGCCGTGACGATGACCGCGCTGTCGTTTGCGACGGCGACGCCTTCCCTTGAAATCCTGGCGGTGTGCATCGTGGTCGGCGGCGTTGGTTCAGCCCTCATGCATCCTGAAGCCGGAAAGTATTCGGCGATGCTCAGCGGCGCACGACGCGCCAGCGGCATCTCGATCTTCCAAGTCGGCGGCCAGGTCGGTTATGCCATCGGGCCGGCCGTTATCGCGCTGCTGTTCACGCACTTCGGTCCGAAGGGCTCGTTTTTGCTTTTCGTGCCCGGCGCATTCGCCGTGGCGGCGCTGTTCGCGTTGATGCCGCGCGTCGACCGGGCTGCCTCGCACGCGCATGCGCGGATTACGGTCGCACCGACGCAGGCACGAGCCGGCAGCGTCGATCGCTGGAGCGTCTCGCTGTTGGTCGGCAGCACGGCGTTACGGTATTTCGTAACCGCCGCGTTCATGACGTACCTGCCGAATTTCCTCGTCGCGCGCGGCACAACGATCCCGCAAGCCGGCCAGATCGTCAGTGCCTTTTTGCTCGTTTCGTCGATCGGGCTGCTCGCCGGCGGTTCGCTTGCCGACCGTTTCGGAGCGGTGCGCGTTTCCATCGTTGCGCTGGCCGGAGCAGTTCCGTTCCTCTTTGCGTTTTTTAGCGCGCCGCTCGGTTATGGACTCGTCGCGTTATTGGTCGCGAGCGTTTTGCTAGCGGTGCAGAACGCACCCGGCGTCGCACTCGTGCAAACGATGCTGCCGCGAAACCTCGGCATGGCGCTGGGACTGATGAACGGCGTCGCCTTCGGGATCGGCTCGGGGCTGGTTGCGGTGATCGGCATCATCGTTGCGGGCGCGGGCGCCGGGGCCGCGCTCCAGTCCGTCAGCGCCATGCCGCTGCTGGCCGCACTCGCTTATCGCATGCTCGCGCCGCGCTTATCGCGACAAGCCGGCACGGCTCCATTCGCTCACATATAGAGCAGATAGCTTTCGCGGAGCTTCTCGAAGGCGAGGGTTTGCGCTTCCCATTGGGCCAGGATCGCGTCGGCGTCAAGGCCGCCCAACAGGCCGCGACGCAAGAGGTCGGTACCCCAATCGCGGTCGAGCGCCGCGGCGCTGTGCACGCTGATCGTGCTCGGGGAAATCTTGCGCACGGCGACGAGGATCTCGACTGCTGTGCGCACGGCGCGAAAGGCGCGCGCATCGGTAATGATCAGTTCGACGCCCGACAGCGTGCGGCCGTGCCAGAAGCCCGCGAGCGGCGACCATGAGGCAGGGCGAAAATGCACGCCGGGCAGCGGCCGGGCGTTGAGAGTCTCGGCTAAGCGGAATCCGTCGAGGCCGAATGCGCCGGCGTACTGAAAGGGTTTGGTGTAGCCGGTCCCGTTGTTGACGCCCGCGCCGTCGAGCAGCCCCGTCGCGGGGTAGACGAGCGTCGTGCTCCACTCTGGAATGTTCGGCGAAGTCTGCACCCATGCAAGTCCGGTGTCGGGCCACAGCATGTCGCGCGTGTAACCCGTCATCGGGATGACGCGCAGCGAACAGCCGATGCCGAAATGCTCGTTGAAGAGTTTTGCCAGCTCGCCGACGGTCATGCCGTGACGGATCGGCAGCGCGTACAGTCCGATGAACGACGCGAAGCGCGGTTCCAGCACGGGCCCTTCGACGACGGTGCCTCCAATCGGGTTCGGGCGGTCGAGCACCCACACGGTCTTGCCGTGTGCTTTGGCCGCCTGCATGACGTAGGCCATCGTCGAGATGAACGTGTAGGTGCGATCGCCGACGTCTTGGATGTCGAAGAGCAGCACGTCGACGCCGGCCAGCATCGCGGCGTCCGGCCGCCGCGTTGCGCCATACAAACTGTAGACGGGCAGACCGCTGCGTTCGTCGACGTACGACGCGACGTAGGCGCCGGCCGTTTGGTCGCCGCGCAAGCCGTGTTCGGGGGAGTAGATGGCGCGCAACGTGATCTGCGGATTGCGCCGGATCGCGTCGACGATCGTTTCGAGCCGGGAGGTAACGCCGCTTTGATTGGTGACGACTCCGACCCCGCGTCCTTCGAGTTCCCGCCACGCCGAATCAAGGAACCGTTCGTCGCCGAGCACGATATCGGCGCGCGGCAACGGCGCGGCCGCAACGCGACGAGGCCAGGCCGGCGATAGCGCTGCGGCACCGCACCCGAGCGCCCGCGCAAACGCGGCGCGGGTCATGCCGTCGTCGCTTGCAACGATGCGAGATGAGTCGATGCGCTTCACGCAGTCACGAACTCTGGGCGCGTACCGGCGGGCATCAGTGCCGCTGCCGCCGCGCGTTCGAAGAGTTCTTCAACCGCCGCGATGCCGTCGTCGCCGATATCGTGCGAATAGCGGTTCACGTAGAGGTCGATGTGAGCGCGCATCACGTCGTCGTTCATCTCGAAGGCATGTTCTCTGACGTAGGGCAGGATCGCTGCCTCATTGCGATAAGCCGTTGCCAAACTCGCGCGTATGGTCGCATCGCAGCCGCCAGCCGCTGCATCGTCGAAGTCGCGGCGAACGAGGATTGCACCGAGCGGAATGGGACCTCCGGTTTCTTTCTCCCACCAGTGGCCGAGGTCGGCAATGCTTGCGAGTCCCGCGCTACGATAGGTGAAGCGCGATTCGTGAATGATCAGGCCTGCGTCAAATTCCCCGTTCGCCACGGCCGGCACGATGCGATCAAAACGCAGCGGCACCGCGTCGACGCGACGTCCGAGCGCGAGCTGTAACAACAAAAACGCGGTCGTCAACGCTCCCGGAATCGCGATCCGCGCACTCGCGGAAAGCTCGTGCAGTGCCGCAACCCGTCCGCCGGCGTCAGGCTTGGCGACGACCAGCGGCCCGCAGCCGCGGCCGAGTGCCCCGCCCGCGCGCAGAATGCGGTAGCGATCGAGCAGATAGGGAATCGCGCCGTAGCTGACCTTCGTCAATTCGAAGCGACCCGCGCGGGCCGCTTCGTTGAGGGCTTCGACATCGTCGAGGACGACGCTCACGGGCGGAGCATCGGGTAGTAAGCCGCGCGTCCAAGCCGCGAAGATGAACGTGTCGTTGGGACACGGCGAATACGCCAGCGAGAAGGGCGCGGTCCTCAGGGCGAGTTCCTACCGTGCTCCAGCCGATCGAGTACCGAGCCGAGCGCGTGCGTCGCAGCTCGTGCCCCGGCTTCGAAGTCCCATTCGGCGCGGCGGCGGTCGCCGACGTAGTTCGAGATGCCGCGCAGTTCGAGCGCCGGAACCCCGGCGAGCGCGGCGGCCCGTAAGACGGCGAAACCTTCCATCGACTCGACGTCCGCCCCGAAGCGTTCGTGCAATCGTGTAGCGGTCGCGTCGGTGGCAGTCACTTGCGTGACCGTCACGCCGCGCGCGCGCGTGAAACCGAGATCGCGGCACACGTCGAGCAGATGCGCATCGGCCGCGACGTGTTCGACGAGCGTCGCGCCTTTGGGCAGCGTCAATGAAGCGCCCCCTTCCAGTCCAAAGTCGGCCAACGTTTCGTGCGTTATGAGGATCGCGTCGCCGATCGCAGCGGAGCCGCGAAATGCGCCGCCGAGCCCAACGTTCAGCACCGCCGCGTACGGCGCGCGTGCGAGTTGCCGAGCCGTTGCCGCAGCCGCTTCGACGCAACCGATGCCCGCGGCCAGTACCTCGACGCCGGCCCGTGGTGCGAAGGCGCGTAATTCCGCGGCGAGCGCGCAGACGATGAGAATCACGAGCGGATCGTCATCGCACGCCGATGAATTTGTGGGTCTGCACGCTCAAGCGCAAGCGCGCCGGATCGCGTTTCGCCGCTTCGAGCGCGAGCGTGATGTTGCTGCGCTTGTTTCCCTCAGGCTGTAGAAACGTTGGAAGCTGCCGCCCGTCGAAAGCGGCGAGCCATTCGTCGGGCACCCGTCCGTCGACGATCAGTTTGACTTCATTCGCCCGCGCGGCCATCGCCGGGTGCAGGCGTTCTTTCGGGGAGACGGTCAGCCACACGTCGGACGGAAGTTCGACCGGCACGCTTCCGTTCGACTCGATATGGACGCGGCGTCCATCCGCCCGCAACGCCGCGATCAAGTCCGAAGTCTCACGTTGCGCGAGCGGCTCTCCCCCGGTCAGCACGACCATCGGACAGTCGCCGCCGAGTTCACGCACTTTGGCGACGATCTGCTGCGTGCCGGCGAACACTTTGACGCTGTAGTCGGTATCGCAGAAGCGGCAGTTCAAATTGCAGCCCGCGAGCCGTACGAACACGGCCGGCGTCCCGACCCACGTGCCCTCGCCTTGCACGCTGTAAAAGATCTCAGCGAGCGCGAGCATCTTCGGCCCGCACGACGGCACACGCCGTCGCCGTCTCCCAGACGACGATCTCTACGAGGCGCTCGACTTTCGCATGCAACGCATCCCAAATCCACAACGCGATATGCTCCGCCGTCGGATTCGGCATGACGTCGTTGAGCGACGCATGATCGAGCGCGTCGACGACGAGCGGCTTCACCATGGCCGAAAGCGCGTCGAAATCGACGACCATCCCCGGCGCCGGACCGGCGAGTTGCTGCGGACCCTCGACGACTACTTGGAACCGATACGAGTGGCCGTGGAGCCGCCCAGAC
>JALYUD010000091.1 GCA_030853905.1 Vulcanimicrobiota bacterium | reverse complement strand
CTCGTGAAGGGGGCCGAGCGTATCTTCGAAGGGCTGCTGTGGAACAGTCGGCTCATCGTTTTGGTCGCCGTCGTGGCCAGCATGATCGTCGCCCTCGTGATGTTCTACATCGCGACGGTCGACGTCGTCTATCTCGTCGGCGGGGTGCGCGGTTACGTCGATCCCGGTCTCGCGGCTGCGGCGCGCCAACACGTGCATCTCGCAACCCTGGCGCGAGTTGCGGAGATCGTCGACGGTTATCTCTTCGCGACGATCATGATCATCTTTTCGCTCGGGCTCTACGAGCTGTTCGTCAACCGCATCGAAGCGGCGGAACGTTCACCCACTGCGGCGCGCCTGCTGCTCGTCAACAGCGTCGACGATCTCAAAGAACGTTTGGCAAAGGTCGTCTTTCTGATCCTCATCGTGCGCTACTTCGAATTCGCCCTTGAGGCACCGGTTCACGGCGCGCTTGATCTGTTGTATCTCGCCGTCGGCATCGCATTGATCGCGTTGTCCCTCTTTCTGACGCGAGCGCAGTGCACAGCGCGACTAGCACACGCCACTCCCGTGAAGGCAGCCGGGGCGTCGAGTCGACGTAAGTCGGGGTTAAAAACCAGGACCATCGACCCATTCGAAAGAACCCGACGACCTTCGAATTTTCTGGTGCCTCTGATGCAAAGAGGCGAACTTAACGCGCATCGGGAGGCGCACCTCAAGGATGGGGACTGCTTACGACGCCGTCATAATCGGCGGCGGACACAATGGGTTAGTAACAGCCTGCTACCTTGCCCGTGCGAAGTGGAAAGTGCTCGTGCTGGAACGCCGCTACATCGTCGGCGGTGCCTGCGTCACCGAAGAGAACATCTTCCCCGGTTACAAAGTCTCGACCGCGGCCTACGTCAACAGCCTGTTCCGGCCGGAAATCATCCGTGATCTGCGCTTGAACGACTTCGGTTTTGAAGTCCTCGAACGCGATCCGGCTTCGTTTTCACCATTTGCGGACGGCCGGTATCTCCTCTTGGGCAGCGGCATCTCGGCGGATCGCGATGAGATCGCTAAGTTCAGCGCAAAGGACGCCGCAGCGTATCCCGACTACGAGACGATGCTCGAACGCGTTGCGTCGGTACTCGAACCGACGCTCGTGCAGGTGCCTCCTGACGTCGCGAAACCGTCCTTGAGCGATGTACTCGGCATGGGCAAGTTGGGACTGAGTTTCAAAAAGCTCGGCCCACGCATGGGCGAGGCGCTCGAAGTGTTGATGGGTTCTGCGCGCCGCATCCTGGACCGTTGGTTCGAATCGGAAGAACTCAAGGCGACGCTTGCGACCGACGCGATCATCGGGGCCTTTGCGGCGCCGTCGATGCCCGGCACGGCTTACGTGCTTTTTCACCACGTCATGGGGGAAACCAACGGTAAGCGCGGCGTGTGGAGTTACGTACGCGGCGGTATGGGCGGCCTGACCCAGGCGTTGGCCAAGGCCGCGACGGCGCTCGGCGTCGACATCCGTACGGAAGCCGAGGTGGCGCGCATCATCGTCAAAGACGGTGCGGCAAGGGGCGTCGTCCTCGCCACCGGCGACGAGTTCTCAGCGCGCACGGTCGCCAGCAACGTCGATTGCCGGCTGACCTTCGAACGGTTTATCGATCCCGCACTCTTGCCTCCAGAATTCCTCGCCGAGCTCCGCCGCATCGATTACCGCAGCGCGTCGGCAAAGATCAACGTCGCGCTCGCCGCGCTGCCGAATTTCAGCGCGTATCCCGGCCGCCGCCCCGGGCCGCAACATCGCGGAACGATCCACCTGTGCCCTTCACAAGACTACATCGAACGCGGCTACGATGAAGCAAAATATGGCCGATACTCGCGCGAACCGATCGTTGAATGCACGATCCCCTCGGCAGTCGACGCGACGGTCGCACCGCCGGGCCAACACGTCATGTCGATGTTCACCCAATACGCGCCGTACGATCTCGCCGACGGGACGTGGGATGAAGCGACCAAGAACGCCTACGCCGATCGTTGCTTCGAGATCGTCGAACGTTACGCGCCGGGCTTCACCAACTCCGTGATCGCGCGCCAAGTCCTCGCTCCGCCGGACCTCGAGGCGATGTTCAATCTCACCGGCGGCAACATCTTCCAAGGCTCGATGGACCTCAACAACCTGTTCACGTTTCGCCCTGCGGCCGGCTATGCCAGCTACCGCACGCCGATCAAAAATCTCTTCCTGTGCGGTTCCGCCGCGCATCCCGGCGGAGGAGTCATGGGCGCCGCTGGCTGGAACGCCGCCCGCGCAATGCTAAAGTAGTTACGTTTTCGCGCTTCAGGCGATGCCGGCGTGGGCGAGACTCGATTCGGTACGTTCGATGTTGGCGAGCGCCAACGCGAGGGCTAGGGCGTCCGAAACGTCGTCCGGTTCGGGAGCGATGCGTAACTCGAGTTGCAGCATCACGACCCGTTTGACTTGCTCCTTGCGCGCGGCACCGGATCCGGTCAGAGCGCGTTTGACGCGGGAGTGCACGAGGTGGCGTACCCGCACGCCGTGGCCGTCCGCGGCGAGACACAACACGCCGCGCGCGTGGCCCATCAGCACGGCGGTCGTCGGGTTCTTGTAGCCGCTCCACAACTCTTCGATCACCATGACATCCGGCCGCGTTGCGGCCAGAACGGCGTCGAGTTCGGCGTAGAGTTCTCCCAACCGGCGCTCCAGCGGCGCACGAACGTGCGGCGTGATGATGCCTGCTTCGACCAGCCGCGCCGCGTCGCGGTCGATGTCGACGACGCCGTAACCGGTCGTCCGTAAACCCGGATCGACGCCGAGGATGCGCACCGTTATTGTGACGGCGGTGAGCCGGCTGCCGTCGGCGCCGCGCTCGGGGGGGCCGTGACGTCGCCGTTAACGCCGCTGACGAACATCATCACCGTCTCGCCGGGGCTCAGTGACGTGCCCGCGGCTGGTTCCGTGCGCACGACCGTCCCTTCGGTGCCTTCTTGCGTGTAGGCAATGTTGCCGACTTTGTATCCCGCGTTCTGCAGCGACACGCGCGCATCGCCGGGCGATTTGCCGCCGACGTCGGGAACGAGTCCCGGTACGGCGACCGAGAGCGTGACCGTCGCCCCCTTATTGACGTGCGAGCCGTCGGGCGGATCTTGTTTGAGGATCGTTCCGCTCGGCGAATCCTCATCGACGACGTACTCGATGTTCGTGTTGAAACCGGCCGCTTGCAGTCGCGCGATGCCGTCAGCCGCTTCTTGCCCCGTCAGCGCCGGTATGGCGAACTTTGCCGGCCCGCTGCTGATGCGCACGTTGACCGTCGCGCCGGGACTGACGCTCGAACCGGCCTGCACGCTCTGCGACATCACTTCATTGGCGGGGATGTCGTCGCTCGGCGTGCTGTCGGCCACGTCGATTCCGAGGCCGCGGCCGCGCAAGACCTTCGTCGCATCGGCCAACGTCAAGGCGGTCAAGTCGGGCACCGTGATCGGTTGCGGTCCTTTCGAAACCGTCAATGCGACCGTCGAATGGATCGGGATGCTCGTACCTGCCGCGGGGTGTTGCGCGAGCACCGTTCCCGCCGGCGTCGGATCGTACGTTCCGACGAGTTTGGGCACGAGTTTTGCTTCGCGCAGATAGCGCTGCGCGTCATCGCTCGAATAATGCCGCATGTCGATCAGGTGGATGGTCGGCAGACCCGCGCTGACGTACAGTGTCACGAGTGTATGTTCACCGACGCGCGTGCCGGGCAGCGGATCCTGCCGAATCACCCGATGTGCCGGCACGGTAGCACTCGTCATCGAAACGACATCGTACGTCAAGCCGCTTGCGTCGAGCGCGTGTTGCGCCGAGTCGACGTTGCGGCCCACGAGCGAAGCGACCGTCACCTGCGCAGGCGCGACGAACCAGCCGCCGGGACGACTCGCATAGTAGCCCGTTGCGATTGCCGCGGCGAGCACGAGAACGAGCAGTACGCCGAGCAGCGGGCGTGCCTGTCGCGCCGGTGCCGCCACGTCACGTGCTCCATCGTCGCCGTATGCGGCGATCGCCGGGGCGGGCGTACGGTCGGGAAAGCGCGACGGGCGCGGTTTGGGAGGCGGCATCTCACGCGGCCCGGCCGCGGCCCGCGCCGGATCGCGCACGGCCTCGAACGGCGCCGTCGTGGTTTGACGCGCGCTTTCGAACGGCGCCGCGAGCGAGGGATGCTCGCGGGCTTCGCGCAGGGCTTTGGCGACCTCACCGGCTGATGAAAACCGTTCCTGCGGATCTTTGGCCATCAGCCGCCGCACGATGGCTGCGAGCGCGGGACTGACCGGCAATTCGCCCGGATCGAGCGACGGCACGGGGCCGGAAACATGTTTGAGGGCGACCGTGATCGGCGAATCGCCGCCGTACGGCAGTTTCCCGGAGAGCATCTGGTACAGCACGATGCCCAGACTGTAGAGGTCGCTCGTCTCGCGCAGTTCATGCCCTTGCGCTTGTTCGGGCGAGATGTAGTAGACGCTCCCCATCACCAGACCCGGCTGTGTGACCGTCATCGTCTGGGTGCTGACGGCGCGTGCGATGCCGAAATCGGACAGTTTGACGACATCGTCTTTGGTCACGAGCACATTGGCCGGCTTGATATCGCGGTGCAGTAAGCCTTGGCGGTGCGCGTATGCCAGGCCGCTGCAGATTTGGGCGGCGTAGTCGATGGCGACGGCTTCGGGCAACGGGCCGTCCGCTTCGATCATCTCCGCTAAGGTCGCGCCTTCGACCAGTTCCATCACGATGAAGTAATCATCGCCCGCGCGTCCGACGTCGTAAATGTTGACGATATTGGGGTGCGAGAGTTTGGCCGCGTGATGGGCTTCGCTGTAGAAACGCTGCACAAAGTCCGCGTCGGCGGCAAGGTGCGGACGCAAGACTTTGATCGCGACGCGACGTCGCAAAACCGTGTCCGTGCCCGCATAAACGACGGCCATGCCGCCTTGCCCGATGCGTCCTTCGAGACGATAGCGTTCTGAAAGATTACGCTCGATCACGTCGCGAGCCACGCGTGGCTGTGGTCCGCTACGGTCGTTGCAGCGCCGCGGCTAAGACGCGCTTGGCGATCGGCGCGGCGACCGCGGCACCGTAGCCCGCATTCTCTACGACGATGGCGACGACGGCGCGCGGCGCGCCCGCCGGCGCAAACGCGACGAACCATGAATGCGATCTTCCCGCAGGATTGGTCGCGGTCCCGGTTTTTCCGGCGACTTGAATCGTGGGCAGCGCGGCCGAGGTGCCGGTTCCGCTCGTCACCACGGCGATCATCATGTCCCGCACATCGTGGGCGACGGCCGCCGAGATCGGGACGGCGAGCGCGCTCGGCGCGCCGACCGGCTGGTCGATTCCATCCCGGCGCACGGCGCGCACGAGATACGGCCGCGGTGTCGTGCCGCCGTCCGCGATCGTCGCGGCGATCGTCGCCATCCGCATCGGCGTGACCAGCAGATCGGCCTGCCCGAAACCGACCTGCGCGAGCACGCCCGGCGTCATGTCGGCGCGCGACGGCAGGCGGTCGCGCTCGACCGGCAAGGTGAAGCCCATCGCTTCGCCGAGGGTCCAGCGGTGCGCCGCCGCGTACCAGCGGTGCGCCCCGAGCGCGAGCGCGACTTGGGCGAAATCGACGTTGCTCGAGGCGGCGAACGCACCGGTGAGATCGCGCACGCCGGTCGCCTCGCCCTCGTCGTCGTGCACCGTATAATCGCCGATCTGGTAATAGCCGGGATCGTCGTAGGTCGAGTTCATCGTCACGACCCCGTCGCTGAGAGCGACCGCGGCGGTGAATATTTTGAACGTCGAGCCGGGCGGATAGAGGCCGTCGAGCGCCCGGTCGAGCAGCGGGCTCTGCGGATCGTTGACGACCGAAGGAAACTCGGCATCGATGTGCGCGGGATCGAAGCTCGGAACGCTGGCGAGCGCGAGCGTCTCGCCCGTGCGCGGATCGAGCACGATCCCGGCCGCGCGGCGATGGACAGCGAGCGCATCGTAAAGGGTCATTTCGAGCGCCGGATCGATCGTCGTAACGACCGTTGCGCCGCGCAGTGCCGGAGCTCGCGGCCGCAAACGGACCGTCTGTTCGAACTGCACAACCGGATCGTTGCCGACGGCCCGCGGCGCGAGCGCGGCGTCGAAAACCGATTCGAGACCCGATGTGCCGTAGCGCGGCGACGCGTAACCGAGCACATGGGCCAGCACGGGGCCGAACGGATAGAACCGGCCGTGAGCGTTGGAGTACGCAAGCGCCGTTCCGTCGCGCGCCACGATCGAGCCGCGATACGGCGCGAGCAGCGCCAGCCGCGGATTGTGTGGATTTTCGGAAAGCCGCGGCCCCGCGATGACCTGCACGTACAACTGCCGCGCAAACAACACGACGTACAGCACGACAAGCAGCCGCACCAGCCGCGAAATCGCCCGATTGATCGTCATGCGCCGTTAGGCGTTCGGATTAGCCGCCGCCTGCTCACGCAACACCGTGATGCCTTCATCGGTGCGCACGCCCAGAAAGGCAGCGCCTTCGCCGTCTTCGATTGCGAGGTTGACCAGACGGTGCATCTTCTCTTCGGGGAAGCCCGCGACGGCCAGCACCGGGACGACATCGAGTTCGCCGAGCAAGCCCGGCGCGATGTACGATGCGCGCGGCAACGTCGCGAAGAACCGCTCCTCGTATGGTTCGCTGCGCCACGGCCCGCGCTTGCCAAACACGGTCGCATGGTAATCCCAGGCGCACAGTTGCCGTTCGTTCCAGAGGAAATCGTCACGCACGCACATCCGCCGGCAGACGGCGCATTGCGTCAGCGCCGCGAGCGGACGATCCAAACCGTCGAGCACATCCTCGGGCACGTCTTCGGGGTTGACGAGTTGTTTCTCGCTCAGCGCCTCAGGTACCGCATCCTCCCAGCCGACGCGCAGCAGCATCTCCAAATCCCGCAGCGGCGTGACAAACGCACGCTCGTCTTCGGGCGCGAACGTCGAATCGACCCAGCCGCCGATGTTGTCGGCTGCCAAACTGACCCGCTGCCATCCTTCACCCAAGGTCACGCCGGCCGGCGTCCAGGCGAGCGGGACGAGATACGCGGTCACTTGCCCTTTCTGCGGGCGCAGCGACGAAACGAACGCGAGCGTGCTCGCATTACCGCCCAAAACGTAAACGCGTCCTTCCATCGCGCGCTGCATACGGGCGGGCGGCCACCGAAGCCTCCGCGAAGGTCAGGTCCCGTGCGCATCCTCATCGTCGAAGATGACGACCGGATTGCGGCGCCGGTCGCCGACGACTTACGCCGCCAGCGTCACACGGTCGATATCGCAAGCGACGGTCCGGCCGGCCTCGCCTACGCGCGGACCGGCGTGTACGAGGTTATTCTGCTCGACATCATGCTGCCGGGGATGAGCGGCATCGAAATCTGTCGCGAACTGCGCCGCGAGCGCTCGGCGGCGATGATCCTGATGCTGACCGCGCGCGACACGACCGAGGACACGGTCGCCGGACTCGATGCCGGCGCCGACGACTACCTCGTCAAGCCGTTCGATCTGGCCGAACTCGGGGCGCGGCTGCGCGCGCTCGGACGGCGCCAGTTCACCGCGCGCGATAACGTGCTGCGCAGCGGCGCGCTCAGCCTCGACCGGACCGAACTGCGCGTGCGCTGCGCCGAAGCGACCGTGCCGCTGACACCGACGGAGTTCGCCTTGCTCGAAACGTTGATGCGCAATCCGATGCGCGTCTTTTCGCGTGCGATGCTGCTCGAACGGATCGTTCCGTTAGAGCGAACGGCGGCGGACGAGTCGATCAAGACCCACGTCGCCAACGTCCGGCGTAAAGTGCGCGCTGCCGGATGCACGTACGATCCGATCGAGACGCTCTACGGAAACGGGTACCGTTTAGCGGAACCGAAGTGAGCGTCGCGGCCGACGCGCGCGATCTCGAACGTCGCCTCGGCTTCGCCTATCTCAGCGTCTTCGCGCTCGTGCTCGTCATCTTCGTCGGCGCCGTGCATCTCGCGTTCGCGCTCGATTTTCGCCACGAGGAAAGCGCTCGAATCGATACGCTGCTCGCGCAGTCACTCGGCGCCTACGAAGCCGGGCGCGGCGCGCTTACGATCGACACCGACACAGCGCAAATCACCGACCCGCACCGTGAAGGCGTGGCCTGGTACGATGCAGCGGGCCGCTTGCGTGCCCAAGCCGGAATCGTTCCCGATCGCAGCGCGCGGCCGGTCGCCGGCACAGAGCGGCACACGAACACGCTGTGGTCGCGCGTCGCGGCAAGCCCCTACGGCTTCGTGCGTGTCGCGATCGTGCCGACGGGGGACGTGCGCGGTTTGCAGCGCGACGATATCGGGCTCGGGATCGGGCTGTTCGTCGCACTGATCGCCGCAGGTTTCGGCGGCCGCTATCTGGCGGCGCGGGCGATCGTGCGGATCGCCGCGTCGATGCGTACCTTGCGCGATTTCACCGCCGACGCGGCGCACGAACTG
>JALYUD010000061.1 GCA_030853905.1 Vulcanimicrobiota bacterium | reverse complement strand
GTTTCTGCATCTTCGGCAATGCCGCCGTCGCTGCACGCACGTTCGTCGCTCGGCACGGTGGCCGCACGCTCGTCGTCGACTTCGACTACCATCACGGTAACGGTACGCAGTCAGCCGCCGGTAACGGCGTGTCGTTCGTTTCGACCCACGCTTTTCCGGCCTATCCCGGAACGGGCGGTTCGAGCGAACAGCGCTTCGACCCGGGCGGCGCGGTCGTCAACGTCCCGCTGCCGCCGCACGATTATGGGACTGAACCATTCATCGCGACGTGGCAGCGCCTGCTGCCCGAAGTTGCGCGCCGAGTGCGCCCCGATCTGCTCGTCGTCAGCGCGGGCTACGACTTCGCGATCGGCGATCCGATCGGCGATTTGGGCGTTGCTGCGGAGCCCGCGGCGCGCGCGCTCGGGGCGCTCGTGCGCGAGATCGCCGATACGTATTGCGGCGGCCGCGTCGTCTACTGCCTCGAAGGCGGCTACGACGTAGCGACCTTGGCTCGTGCCGTCGAAGCGACGGTCCGGGCCCACGATGCCGGCGTGGACGGCGAGCGTGCCGATCCCACCGCGATTGCGCCGCGCCAGCGCGCGCTTACCGATGCGGTCGCTGCATGGCGTATCTAATTTTCGCGCTGCGCATCGCGCTGGGTGCGTTGCTGCTCGTGGCCGGAATCCTCAAAGCGCACGATGGGCCGGCCGCAACGGCGACGTCGATCGCGGGTTACCGCGTCTTGCCGCCGGCGATCGTTGCGCCGCTCGGCGTCGTGTTACCGTACGTCGAAATCGTCCTCGGCGGCTATCTCGTCGCCGGCCTTTTTACACGCATTGCCGCGATCCTCACGAGCGTCCAGTTCGCCGTTTTCGCGGGCGCGGTCGGGTCGCTCGTCGTGCGGCACCTGTCGGCCGACTGCGGCTGCTTCGGTTCGAGCGTCCCGACGCCGCCGTCATGGGGCCACGTCGCGGCCGACGTCGTTCTGGCGGCGGCCGCAGCGACAATTGCCTGGTGCGCGCCGGGCGCCTTCGCCGTTGACCGTCTGCTCGGTACGAGTAACGGCGGCGACCCGAGCACTGCAGCGTCACTCGATGCAAGCATCGCCACAGCGAGCGGTGGGACACGAGCCGGCGAGCACGAAGCGATGCCGTTATGAACCGCGCCGAACGCCGCAACGTTCCCCCCACGCGCGCCGCGCTGCAAGCGCAAGCGACGCGCCGCCGCATCATCATCTTCAGCACGCTCGGGCTGATCGCCGTCGGCGTCATCGTTGCGATCGCGCTCGCCAACCGGGTCCCGAAGTCGGCCTCGACGTCACCGATCAGCGCGCAGCTGACAGTCGGTCAGCAAGCCCCCGAGTTCACCGTGTCGACGACGCAGGGCCCGTTCGATCTCGCGCAGGCTCGCGGTGAGCCGACCTTGCTCGAAGTCTTTGCGACGTGGTGTCCGCACTGCCAACGCGAGACTACCGTGCTCAACGGGCTTTACGGGGCGTTCAAAATCGCGTGCACGTAATCTCGGTCAGCGGCAGCGCGCTCGACCTGACCGGCCAAGGTGCCGAATCGCAAGCCGACGTCATCGCCTTCGCGACCCGCTTCGGCGTGCGTTATCCGGTCGCGTTCGATGGAAACTTGGGCGTCGCAAAATCGTATCTACAGAACGGCTTCCCGACGCTCGTGCTGATCGGTTCGAGCGGAAAGATACAGTCGTTTACCAGTGGAGAGGTTCCGGGCAAAGATATCGCGGCCGCACTCTCCGCTTCGCTCGCGGGGCGAAAGCCCGACCCCAACATGGGCGTCGGCGCGCGAGGTTAGGAGCTGCGGACGATGTCCGCTCGTCGGCCGCTACCGTATCACTCCGACGCTCGTCCGCGGCGGACGTATATCGGCCGAAGGCCGAACGCGAGAGTTGCGTGCAGCGCAACTCTCGAGTGGTAGCCCTGTCGTAGCGCGGGACAAAGCGGAAGAGACCGTCAGTCCGTTGAGCGTCAATATTAGGGCGGCGCTGCTTGACGCTCGCGTGCGGTTCGGTATCGTGCTCGCGGTCGCGCTCGGCGTACGGCTTTTTGCGCTGGGAACTAATCCGGTCGAAGTCCATGCGGACGAACTAGCCGGCCTCGTCGGCGTATCGAACATCCTGCACGGGCGAGCGCCGCTCGTGCCTTTTTTCGATTTGCGGATCGAATATTTACCGCTGTACGGAATATTCGAGACGCTCTCGACCTCGCTGCTCGGTGTCAGCCCTTTTGCGATGCGTCTACCGGCGGCGCTTTTGGGCGTCGTATCGGTCGTGGCGCTGCGCCGCCTCGTGCTCGAACTCACGAGCCCGCGTGCCGGTGCACGCGCCGCCTCACCGCTCGGCTTGCGCGTCGCATCGTCGTTCGACGAAGGTGCTGAGGGGATCGCGCCGGCCGGTCGGCCGATATTGGCTGACGGCGCCGCCGCAATTTTCGCGATATTGCCGTGGGCGATTCACCTCTCACGGTTGGGCCTGGAAAACGCCGCGGTCTTCCCGTTTCTGCTCGGCGGCCTCGCCGCGCTCGCGCGCGGGCTGCGCTTGCGAGAGCGTTCGCCACTCCTTCTCGCCGGCGTGCTCTTGGGCATCGGTGCATACTCGTATCGCGCCGAGCCGATCGACGCGCTCTTGCTTGCAGGCGCGCTGCTGATCTCGCGCCCGCACGACAGACGCGCGCTCGTGCGCCCGCTGCTGCTTGCGGCCGGCATCAGCGCGGCGCTCGTCACACCGCTCGCCGCCGGCGTCGCGACCCACCAGCATTTCTTCTGGCGTGACGCCAACATTGCGACGTTCGGTCATGGCTATACGTCCGCTGCCTTCGGAACGTTCGTTCACAACTACGTCGCCCACTTCGCCGTGGGACCGCTGTTCGCATACGGTGACGGGATACTCGATCACGGCCCGCACTACGGCGAGCTGTACTGGTGGATGCTGCCGTTTTTGCTCGGCGGGTTATTCACCGCGGCGGGCATCGTCGGCCGCGCAAACGCGCTCTTTTTCTTTGTATGGCTCGCAATCTATCCGCTCGGCGGAGCGCTGACCAACGATGGAGTCCCCGACTTCGCCCGCACGATGATCGGCGCGCCACTGGCCTGCATCATGACCGCAATTGGCCTGCGGGCGGTGTGGCTGCGGGTCAACGCCTTCTCCAAGCCAGCGCGGCTGGGCGCATCGCGTGCGCCGCTGCGTGCGTTCGTGGCTGTGGCTTTCGCCGGGGTCATTGCGTTCGCGTTTGCCGATTTCGATCGCGTATATTTCGCGGCCTACCCCGCCGCCGCGGCCGACCAATTCAAATACGGAACGGCCGATCTCTTCGCCCGGGTACGCGCGCTCGGCACGGGCGATCGACGCGTTTGTTTCGCCTCACTGGACTGGTACAACTACGATACGTACGTCGATTTCTACATGGCCGGCTCGCCCCTCGTTCCGATCGAAGGACTTCCTGCGGCCTGCGCCGGGCCGCGTTCCCTCATCGTCGTCGATGCGCCATCGAAGGCCCCAGCGGACTCGAAGTTGATCGGCGTCCAGCAAACCTACGAAGGCGGCATCATGGCCTACATCTACCAGACGTAGACCAAGCTCGGGAGCTCGGGGGCGGAACCGTTGCAACGGCACCAAACGTCCGGCGCCGAGGGTGCCTTACGGGACGACGCTCTTGGCGATGTCCTCGAGTTCGGTGCGCGTCAGGTCGCCGACGATGGCGAAGTGCAAGTTGTGTTCTTGCCAGGTCAACAGCGTCGTCGGACCGTCCTCGACGTACTGCGCTTTGTGACCTTCGAATTCGACCGTCTTGGGTCGCATCGTGCCGAAGTCGGCGGCGGCGTCGCTGGCGTTCTCGAAGAGCGAAATCGTGCGCAATCCGTCGGAATATAACAGCTGCAGCGTTCGCACGCCGTTGGTCGTCGTGACGTCGCCGCTGTCGAGCGTGAAACCCTGGGGAAGATCCTTTGGCCGGTATGGCGTGAAGCCGGCTTCCTTGATGACGCGTTCGATATCCGACGATGGCATGTCGACGTCGACGCCAGCAACTTGCGCGTATCCCCGCGGCGTGTTGACCGCGAAGAGATCGCTCGGAATTGCGTCGGTGTAGCGTAACTCTTCGAAGTGCGCTTGGGACGCAACCGCACCGTTGGCATGATACTCTTCTTTTTTAAGGACGAGATGGGTCTGCCGGTCGAGCCACACGCGCAACACCCGCACGCCGGTGTACTTGTTGACCAGCACGAACGATTGGGTGGCGCGGTCGGCGACGGTTTCGGAACCGTCGGGAATCGCTCGGTAGTTGGCCAGGACTTGGTTGAAGTCGTCGCCTGCGGATATCTGATTGTCGATCGTCGGATTGTGCGAGATCGTCAACTTGCCGTGCTTGGTATCGAAGTCATACGTGGCGGTTCCGCGCGTGATGATGTAATCACCGTAGAGCGATTCGGGTGCGACGAACCAGCGCCGGGTCAACGCCGGTGCGCGGTGCTCGACTTTGGCGATTGTAGCGCTGGCGCGGGCCGAGCTGAACCGCACCGTTTCAAATTGGCCGACGTACGAGACCGTGCGCGGCGCATCGATGCTCAGGCGCAAGAGCGCAACGGCATCCGGCTTCTTTATCGCGGTGCGCTCGGTTTTGGCGAGCGCGACCGCGCGGATTGCCTTCGTGCTGTGCGGCGCGCTTTTCGCCAGGGCGCCGGGCGACGCCGCCAAAGCGACGACAATCAGGCTGGGTATGCCCTGCCGAAGGAGCAGCACGAGCGCGCTCAATCGTCGCGGAGAACTAGCGCACGGCATCGGGCCCGCCGGAAACGGCGTAGGCCGTATACTGGTCGAGCAGCGGTGACGCTTCGGGAGTGTCGTTGAGCATCGACGTTTCGGCGGGCAAGCCCGAATGCTCGGACAGCGGCGAGGTCGCCGACTGGGCCGCATGGGCTTGGAAATAGTACAAGGCATCGACGGAGGGCGACCCGCCGGCCGTCCCGTGCCCCAGCGGCGAGGCGAACCAGCCGCCGAGTAACAGCAGCGCTGCGACCGGCACCGCGATCGCCGGTCGAAACCAGGCGCCGAAGCGGGCGAACGGTGAAGGCGGGGCTTCCCGGATGCGCTGCCACACCGTCGCGGCGACGAGCGACGGGAACTCGCGTTCCTCGGCGGCAGCCCCGCCCCGAAGAAGGTCGGTCAACTGCGCTTCCGCGTCGCGCGCGAAACGGCACGCGTCACAGGCGGCCAAATGGGCGTGCGCGTAGGCATCGTCCTGCGGGCGCAGTTCGCCGTGGAGGTAATCGATTAACGTAGCGCCGGTGAGGTGGTTCATCGTTCTTGTTGCTGTTCTCGCTCGACGAGTCGACGGAGGAGGGCGCGGGCGCGGTGGAGGCGCGAACGGACGGTTCCGATCGAGCAACCCATGATATCCGCGATCTCTTGGTAGCTGTATTCTTCAATATCCGCCAGGAGGACGACTTGCCGCTGGTCGGGTGAGAGGCCGGAAAGTGCTCTGGAAAGGGGCTCCCCGATCTGGCGCTCGACGTAATCGTCGATCGGCGTCACGGCGAGGGGCCGCTGACCGCCGAACTCCTGCGGGGCGTTGTCTTCAGGTATCTCTTCCTGGAAACGACCTTTTCGTCGACGAAGTTCGTCTCTATGCAAATTCGTGACAATTCGATAGATCCAGGACAGAAACGATGTTCCTGGGACGAAAGACCGCCAGGCCCGGTAGACCCGGATGAAGGCGTCCTGGGCCAGATCGCGTGCGTCGGCGTCATTGCCGGTCAGCCGGAAGGCGAAGTTGTAGGTCGCCTTGCCGTATTGCGTCATCGCCCGCTCAAGGAACGCCGTCTGCTCGGCAGTGGGCGGTTCGAGCGCCGTTCGGGGCACACCCATTCCGGGCTACCTTTCCGTCCCGCGGCAGAAACCCCCCACACTTAGGCCGCGGAGCTGCCCGCGAGGGAGGCTCCCTAGAACGGCGCCGTCACGCGGAGGTCGGCTCGGAAGCCTTCGCCCCATTGCGTCGTGTTGAAGCCATTGTTGATTTTGAGCAGATAGCGCGTGTTGGTGAAGTTCTGGAAATCGGCGGTGAAACCGAGCGCCGGCTTCGACGTTCGCGTCGCTCCGCGCCCGAACGAGGCCCCGAAGGTCAGGTGGGGCGGAAGGCGCCCCGTGCCGTTCTGGAATTGCACCGGAAAGCCGGTTCCGTACTGCGGCTCCACGGTCGCGAAGAAGGCGCGCCCCGCGCCGAAATGCTTGGTGTAGCCGAGATCCGCCGAGAATGTTTGATCGTGATCTTCGGGGCTGAGGGTCACGTCGCGCGGGTTTGTGTCGGGGGGGAAGAGGAACGTGCTGCCCGAGATGCCGCCGGCCTTCGACGATGAGAGCTGCGTGGAAAAGAACAGCGAGTCGCCGCTGTTCCAACTGGCATCGACGCGTCCTTCGACCCCCTTGGCGATGCCGATCGTGTTGTTGAAGACGGCGAAGATCGGCGTGTTGGCGAGCTGCGTCGTGTCGAGCACGTCGGTCACGTCACGCTTCCAGAAGTTGATCGTGGCGCGCGCGCCGAGCGCGAACGTGTGGGCCAGACCGAACTCGTAATACGAATCGTTCTCGGGCTGCAGGTCGTACGACGGCAACGCTCCGCTCGCGTTGTCGCCGCCGAGCAGCACCGCGGCCTTGCGCGTGTCCTCGAGAAACGGTGCCGCGTAGAGCCGCCCGAAATAGCCGTGCAGAATGTCGTGCGGATCGATCTGCCCGTTGACTTCGATGCGCGGGCTGAGCCGCGAGCCACTAACATACCCCGTCGAGTGATCGACGCGTAAGCCGCCGTCGACCGACACGAACCGGGTCGGCGTCCACTTGTCTTCGATATACGCCCCGAATTGCGAACCGCGTTGCGCGGCGTCGTCGGTGAAGGTTTGCACGGGCCCGACCGGCATGCCGCCGGCATTCATCGTGAAGTACGCGATCGACTCGTTGCCGGCGAAGTTTTCTACCGACTCGTCGATACCGGCTTTGACGGCGTTGTTCCCGAAGACGTTGAACTGGGTCAGCCGCAGTCCTTCGAAGTTCGAGTGGCGGTCTTGCGTGAGGCCGTCGATTCCGCCGGCGAGGTCGCTCGGGATGTCGCCGAGGTAACGGACGCGATCGTAACGATACCACGGGGCGACCTGCGTGTACGAGTTCCCGCTCGCCGCGTTGTGCGTGTACACGGCGTTGAAAAAAATGCTGTACTCGTGCTGCACGTCGTCGGTCGAGGCGGGAACGATCACCGGATCGTTCGGATCGCCGGGGTTGGGATCGATCGGAATCTGGAAGGCCGCATCGTCGTTGGAAGCGTCGAACGACACGGTATCGTTTTTGCCGATGTTGCTGATCGTGCGCACGAATTGGTCCGACGTGTTGGAATGATCGTGAATCGGGACGAACGTCGGCGGGTCGATGCCGCGATCGGTACGCTCCATGTTGGCATTGAAGAAGAGGCGCGTTCTGCCGAGGGTTAGCGATTCGGCAAGGGAGGTTTGCAAGTCGCCGTACGAGCCGGCGCCGAACGTAAACGAGCCTTCTTCGGGCGCGCTCAAGTTTTGACGATGGCTCAGGATGTTGACGACCGCACCTTGGCGCGAACCGCCGAACTCCGCCGGAAAAGCGCCGGTGAAGAGTTCGAGCGAGTCGATCGTGCGCGGGTCGACGATCTCGCTGAAATTGGAGGTCGTGCCTTGCGGCAAAGGCACGCCGTCGAGTTCGTACGTGAGCCCGTGAAAGCCGTGCACGACGGGCTCGTTGTACGAGAAGCTCACCACGCCGGGGAACGTCTCGATCACGCGATTGAGGCTTTGGTTTTGCGGCAGCACCGAGAATTGCGCCGCCCCGACCGAATTGACCGAAACGGGATTCGCGGCCGCCCCCTTGACGAGCCCCGTCGCCGTCCGCCCAATCGTTCGCAGCCCGAGTTCGATTGGGAGATCGACGACCGAACCGCTGTCGACCGTTATCGGTTCGCTGAAGTCCGGCAGTCCCGCATGGTGAACGGTGATCGAATAGCGCCCGAACGGCACCCGCGCGAACGAAAAGACGCCGTTCGCTGCCGAGGTTGCCGACAAGGTGGTGCCCTCACCGCGCAACGTGACGGCGGCTCCGGCGACGGGCTTTGCCGCCGAAGTGACCGTGCCGCGCACGAACCCCGTCGTGTCGGCGAGCACGGGGGCGGCGATGGATACGATGCCGGCGGCGAAGATCGCCGCAATAAGATAGCGCACGGAAACTCCTCGAAAGATCGCTGCGTCGCCGCCCCAATGCGCGGCGAAATCGGATCTCGGCGACCGCGGACGCTCGCGGCGCGTCACCGCGAAGCGGCCTTTCGCTGCTGAAAGGCTCGCCTGCGCCGGTGCGTCCGGGAATTACGTCAGTAGGTCGCCGGTACGAGGAGGGGCGGGGCTCGGCCCTGAGCAGTCGAGCGGGAACGGTGCCGCGCGAAGGCAATGCGTCGGTTGTATGGTGCCGCGGCGGGCGGCGTCGGCCAGAGGCGCCGCGTTTCGGCAAATCGCGCGAGGGCGCGACCCGTGATCGCAAAGACTCGGGCGCCCAGCCGGGCGGCGCACCAAACGAAAGCCGTCGCGATTGCTACGGCCGCAACCATCTGTAAACCGCCGCCGAAGGGCGAACGGCCCTCGCCGAGCTCGATCAGGCTGAACGCGCCGAAGCCGCCCAGGCCCAGCAGCGCCGGCGAGGCGCAGCGCCAGGCTCGCTGCCGGGCGCCCGCCAAGCCGGAACGAAGAGCGGCCCAGAAGAAGGCGGCGAGGGCGAGCAGGACGAGCGCCGCGGCGACGATCCCCAGGAGCGAGGCTGCGTGGACGGTGCCCGGGAGGTGGGCCGCGCCGAAGCACAGCCCGTGCGCCAGGACCGCGGTCAGGGCCGCCAACGGCAGCGAAACTCCGAGTCGCCGCCAGAGCATCGCGCCCACTGTTCTCGCCGCCGGACCGGCTTTCCCGGGTCGAAATCCTCCAAGGGACGGGCACCGGCGCTGCGAACCTAGCCCGCCCCATGCAGCCGCTGACCACGAACCGGGTCCCGAATGAAGCGTCCGACGAAGTCGGCCTCATCATCGCGCTCCTGGTGCGTTTTCCGCAGATCGCCACGATCGTCTCGCATCCTGCGAACGGGACGGTCGTGCTCTCATTCGCGGTTCGCTCCAGACTCGAGCGGCGCGTCGAACGTGAGCTGCGTGAGTCGGTCTGCGAGCACGTCCGCGCGCTGTTGACGGTACGCCGGGAAAGCCACGATGCGCTTACGCTGACGTGCGAGAGCGACGAAGGCTTAGGTTTCGTGCGCATCACCCGCGACGTACGCAGCTTCTCCCGCGAGGAGTTATTGCTGCTCGTCGCACTGCTTTCCGACCGTTTCGGTGAAGCGCTCGTGCAGAGCGCGCCTTCCGGTGACGAGGGCATCGAGGAGGATCACAGCGTCGACGATCTGATCGAGTACGCAATCGAAGCGCTGCGCGAGCCCGGCCAGCAACGCAGCCTTGTGGGATTCCGCGAGGAGAAGAGGGTCCTCGTTTATTTCGTCGCTTCGCGCAAGAAGGCTAAAGTTCACTGACCGTGCTCGTCGATTTCCATTCTCATACGCTCGAAAGCGACGGAACACTCGAACCGGCCGAACTCGCCGCCACCATGCGGGCCCGCGGCGTCTCGATCTTCTCGATCACCGATCACGATGCGCTTGGCGCCTACGATCGCCTCGACGATGCCGCGTCGCACGCGAGCATCATCATCGGCATCGAGCTCAACACGACCTATCGCGGCAGTGAAGTCCATATTCTCGGCTACGGCTTTCCGCTCGACGCCGCCGAGATCGGCGCGGCAATTACGGAGAATCGTCGCCATCGCGAGGCGCGCGCGCAGCAGATGGTCGACCAACTCGGTGCGGCCGGCGTCGAGCTGACCTTCGCGGAAGTTCGCGCCGAAGCGGGTAGCGAACGCGCCGCACTCGGCCGTCCGCACGTCGCTCGCGCGCTCGTACGCAAGGGCTACGCAAGCGATATCAACGGAGCGTTCCGGTCGCACCTCGTCTCTGGAAAACCGGGCTACGTGCCGCAGCACTACATGGCGCCGCACGAGGCGGTCGCGCTGATTGGACGGGCCGGCGGCGTCGCGGTGCTGGCCCATCCGGGGCGGCTCAAAGATGAATCGATCATCGACGAACTAGTCGCCGCGGGTCTCGCCGGAATCGAGACGTTCTATCCGCGGCACGATGCCAATCAGATCGCCCATTACCGAGACGTCGCCGCCGATTACGGCTTGGTAATGACCGCCGGCTCAGATTTCCACGACCCGCACTACAACGAGCGCGGCGTCGGCATGGAAGTGGAACGCGATGATATCGCGCCTTTTCTCGATCTCGTTTTGTAGCGCTTTCCCGCTCTGCGGTGTTCCGCTACGGCGCGTTTACGCGACGACGAAACTCGAGGGGTAGGCGGGGTTGCGACGCAAGGCTTCGGCGAGCAGGGCGACGTGCGTCGTTTCGACGCCGAGGATCGAGGCGGCGGTCGTGGCGTAATCGCGGTTTTTGTAGAGCGGGACCGCCGTCAGATGCCCGTCGGCGAGCATGCGTTCAACCGTGTACGCGAAATTCAGCACGTCGTTTTCGTTATGGAGGGGCGGCGTATCGAGGGGTGCGACGTCTGCGGGCGCGGTTTGGCCGGCGCCGGTGTACGCGGCGATCAGCGCGTCGCGGTGCGCGTTATGGTCGGCGAGAAAGCCATTGAGCACCGCGATTACGGGGGCGGACACCACGCCGAGGGCCGCCGCATCCGTATACGCCTTGATCGCGGCGCGTTCGGCTGCCAGTTCGGTTGCGAGCGATTTGAGATCGTTCGGATCGACGCGATCGGCGGCAAAGGCGCAGCGCGTCAAGAAGGGAGCGGCGAAACCGACGGCGCCGGCAATACCGAGGACGCGGGCGCGAGTATACGTGGACATCACGGCGTCACTAGGCCGCCGGGGCCGTCCGACCCTTTCGCGGAGGACGCCTCGGCAGGAAGTGTGAGCGCGCGAACGGATTCAGCGCGCACGCGCCCGAGCAGTGGCGCCGCTTCCCGTTCGCAGTCCGCGAGCTTCGCTTCGTCGCGCGCGACCGCGGCGCGATCTTTCATATAACGATGGTTGACCCGCACGTTGAAGGCGCATGCCGAGAGACCGGCGCCGGCAAAATCGGCAGCGCAGCCGAGGTCACTGAGCAGTTGGCGGTTTCCGAGCGCCAGCGCCCGGTCGGCCAGTACAGCGGCTTCGACGGCAAGTTGGGCGGCGCGTAACGGAGCGGCCGCTGCGGCGGTAAGCGCGCGCTCGAGTTCGCCGGAACGCCGGGTTTGCTCGCTTTCGGTCCCCCGCGGCAGACCGAGTGCCGCGACGACGGACTCATACGCCGCCTCATCGCTTTGGCGCCCTGCCGCGGCGCGACGGCGCAACGCATCGGCTTGTGCGATTAGCGCCTCGGCCAGTGACGCTTTAGCGGCGTACTTCGGATTGGCGCGCACGATGCGAGCGACCATGGCAACGAGCGCTGCCGCGAACGCTACGACAAGCGTCGCAGCGCTGCCGCCGCCGGGCGTGGGCGAATTCGAAGCGAGCGCCTCGAGATAGGCTTCCAGTTCCACCGCTGGGGAGTTCGGGCGGCTCGCGGCGAAACTTGCTCGCGATCGCTTTCGATTGTTTCAAAGATCAGCGAGTCAACGCACGAGGTCCGCATTGCCGGACCGCTTTACAGGGGAAGGCCTCGCTCGCCCGGAGCGATACGAAACCGGGTCGCGGGCAGCTCCCAGGAGTCGACTTTGCAAACTATCGATAGACCGCGCGGCGACGTCAAGGACCGCAGCCTCGCCGATTCCGGACGCTCGCGCATCGAGTGGTCCGCCTCATTCATGCCGGTGCTGGCGCAGATTCGCGATCGCTTTGCGCGCGAGAAGCCGCTGACCGGCGTCCGTATCGGTGCGTGCCTGCACGTCACGACCGAGACCGCGAACTTGATGCTCGCGCTGCAGGCCGGCGGAGCCGAGATCGCGCTGTGCGCTTCCAATCCGCTCTCGACCCAAGACGACGTCGCGGCAGCGCTTTCGGAGCACTTCGAAATTCCGACGCACGCGATCAAAGGCGAAGATAACGCGACCTATTACAAGCACATCGAATCGGTCGTCGCGACGAAGCCGCACATGACGATGGACGACGGCTGCGACCTGGTCACGACGATTTACACCAAACACAATCATCTCTTGGCCGATATGATCGGCGGTTGCGAAGAGACGACGACGGGCGTCATCCGGCTGCACGCGATGGAGAAGGACGGCGTGCTGCCCTTCCCGGTCGTCGCCGTCAACGACGCGCTGACCAAGCACATGTTCGACAACCGCTACGGCACCGGGCAATCGACGCTCGACGGCATCATACGCGCGACCAACACGTTGATCGCCGGCCACACGCTGGTGGTCGTCGGCTACGGCTGGTGCGGCCGCGGCGTCGCTTCGCGCGCCAAAGGCCTGGGCGCGCACGTCGTCGTCACGGAGATCGATCCGCGCAAGGCGCTCGAAGCGGCGATGGACGGCTTTCAAGTGATGACGATCGCCGAAGCGGCCAAGATCGGCGACGTGTTCGTGACGGTCACGGGCAACTACCACGTGATCGCGGGCGAACATTTCGCGGCCATGAAGGACGGTGCGATCGTCTGTAATTCCGGTCACTTCAACGATGAACTCGATCTGGACGCGCTCGAAAAACAGGCGACTGGAAAAACGCAGCCGCGTCCGTTCGTCGAGTCGTATCGCCTCGCGGACGGCCGCAGCATCCGCATCCTCGGCGAAGGGCGCCTTATCAATCTCGCCGCCGCGGAAGGGCATCCGGCGGCGGTGATGGACATGTCGTTCGCCAACCAAGCGATGGCCGCAGCTTACCTCGCACAACATCACGCCTCGCTCCAGAAGAAGGTGTATTCCGTTCCCGACCATATCGACAGCGAGGTCGCCGAACTCAAACTCGCGGCGATGAAGATCGCGATCGATACGCCGACCGCCGAGCAGCTCAAGTACATGACGTCCTGGTCGGAGGGCACGTAGCGATGGCGTACCGCAGACTGTTCACTTCCGAGTCGGTGACCGAAGGCCATCCCGACAAAGTCGCCGACCAAATTTCAGACGCCGTTCTCGATGCAATCCTGGCCGACGATCCGCAGGGCCGGGTCGCCGTCGAGACGTTCGCGATCACGGGCCAAGTCCACATCGCGGGTGAAGTGACGACGAAGACCTACGCCGACATTCCGCGGATCGTGCGCAAGACGATCGCCGACATCGGCTACAATCATTCGCTCGTCGGCTTCGACGCGGCAACGTGCGGCGTCTCGGTCTCGATCGACGAACAATCGCCCGACATCGCCCTCGGCGTCGATACGTCGTTCGAAGTACAGGCGGGCGGCAAGCAGGACGAGTTCGAGCTGACCGGAGCCGGCGATCAAGGGATGATGTTCGGTTATGCCTGCCGCGAAACCGACGAATTGATGCCATTGCCGATCGTGCTCGCGCACAACCTGACGCGGATGCTGGCGGCACAGCGCAAGAACGGCAGCATCCCGTGGTTGCGGCCCGACGGAAAGTCGCAAGTGACCGTCGAGTATGACGGCCACAAACCGGTGCGGGTTGACGCGGTCGTCATCTCGACGCAGCACGACCCGAATATTCCGCTCGAAACGATCCGCAGCGTCGTGCGCGAGCGCATCATCGATCAGGTCATTCCGGCCGCGCTGCGCGACGCGCGCACGCGCGTGTTCGTTAATCCGACGGGCCGTTTCGTCATCGGGGGTCCGATGGGCGACGCCGGCTTGACCGGGCGCAAGATCATCGCCGACACCTACGGCGGCATGGCCCGCCACGGCGGCGGCGCGTTTTCCGGTAAAGACCCCACCAAAGTCGATCGTTCGGCGGCGTACGCTGCGCGGCACGTCGCGAAGAACGTCGTCGCAGCGGGCCTTGCCGATCGCTGCGAAGTGCAGGTCGCGTACGCGATCGGCGTGGCGCATCCGGTTAGCGTGCTCGTCGAAACGTTCGGCACCGGAAAGGTCAGCGACGAGAAGATCGCCGAACTGGTGGGCCGCTTTTTCGATCTGCGCCCGGCGGCGATCATTCACAACCTCGACCTGCGCCGCCCGATCTACCGGCAGACCGCAGCCTACGGCCACTTCGGACGGCCCGATCTCGACCTGCCGTGGGAACGCCTCGACAAGGTCGACGCGTTACGCGCCGCGGCCGGCTTAGCCGAACGAGAACTCGTTTCGCCGTAGGAAGCCCTAACCGTGCGGGCGCCGCTACGGCCGCGGCGGGCTCGAGAGCTCGCTGCTCCGTAGCCGGCGAGCCGCGCGCTAAATCGCGGGCCTTCGCGCGTCACTCCGCACGAAGAGCGCAAGGGAAACGCCGCTGGTGTCCGGCGTATATGGAGCGAGCATCTGAGCGGGTATGGGGACGGCAATGGATTCAACGCAGCCGCTTCGCGCCGTGCTTCTCGACGTCGACGGGACGCTGATTGACAGCAACGATGCACAGGCGTCGGCGTGGCTGGACGCGTTTACTGAGGCGGGGGTGCGCGTCGCACCGGATGCCGTACGCCGTTTGATCGGCAAGGGTGGAGACCGGTTGTTGCGCGAGGCGGCCGGCCTCGATGTCGACGCCGAGCCCGGCGCAACGATCAAGAAACGGCACGGTGAAACTTTCGCCGAGCGGTATTTGCCTGGGCTGCAACCGACAAGGGGGGCGCGCGAACTGTTGTCGTGGCTTCATTCGCGCGGCGTCCAACTGATCGTCGCCACCTCCGCCGGTAAAGATGAGATGCGGATGCTCTTACGCCAGGGCGGCCTCGAAGATTTGATCGACGTCTTCACGAGCGGCGACGACGCTAGCGAGACGAAACCGGCGCCCGACATCTTGAGCGCCGCGCTCAAAAAAGCGGGCCGCAGTGCCGCCGAAAGCACGATGATCGGCGACACACCATACGATTGCGAGGCGGCACAGCGCATCGGTCTGAGCGCGATCGCTCTGCGCTGCGGCGGTTGGAATACGCCTGAACTCCGCTGCGACGCGACCTTCGACAATCCAGCCGATCTACTTGCGCACTACCGTAACTCGCCGCTGCGCCGCCTCGATGCCCGGGGCGGCGCGAGCAGGGCGTCAGGCGATGCCGTTGAAGCAGGCTGACCGCACTCTGAGGCGATGAGCCGTGCAGCGGAGCGTTCCCGAATAGCTCAGTTGGTAGAGCAGCTGACTGTTAATCAGCGGGTCGTTGGTTCGAGTCCAACTTCGGGAGCCACTCAAACTCTGATGACATTGGGTTTTCTCGTTTTGGTCGGCCACTGGACGCCACGCTTGCGTGACGTTGCGGTTGCGGGACATGGATCGCGATTCGCGACAGGGCAGTAACCGTTCATGAACGAGGAAAACGACGACCACAACGGCGCGGCGTGTCGAGTCGTCGATGGCTATCTCTTGGGCGAGCGGGTTACGAAGGCTGCCGCCGTCGCGGCGCTCTTGTCGGATCGTTCCAACGATCCGGCATTGGCGCCGTTTTATCGGGCCTTCGAAACGATCGGCGTCCGGGCGGCCGATGAAGCGATCGTCGCGCTTCGATTGTTGCTCGCCGGCCGTGAAGCTTCCGATGCGAGCGTGCGCCGCTTGCGGACGCTGGCGCGGATTGCGCGGGCCGCTTCATTGCAAGATGTAGCGGCAGTCGCCGCGCTGCAGGTCGACCCGGCCGGCTGCGCCGACTTGTCCCCGCCAGGCAGCCCGAGGGAACAATTGCCCGAGCTTGAACAGCGTACGAAGCAAGAATATTTCAGGGAACTAGGCATGTAAGGGAGCGCCTGGATGCTGGTATGCCAGGCGGGGAACGGTTGGAAGCACCGGCTTCGTTACGGAGTGGTATGACACGGTCGTCGCTTGCCTTGGTTCTCCTCGCCACAATAGTCGGCGGCTATCCGGTCTCGGCGCAGGCCGGGAGGCCGACCGCGCGCGCGGCAAGCGCCTATTTGTTGGCCGATGCGAAGAAGGATCAACCGCAGACCAAGAATGCGGGGACGGTCGACGGGCACGTCGCGGCCATCAGCTATTCCGGAAGCACGATGACGGTCGTAGCGGGACCGCGGCGCGTCGAAGTGCACATTCTGCCGAGCACGAACATCCAGGGACCAGGCAACGGCTTCCATTCGATCGCCGACATCAAGAAGGGCGCGCATGTCCGCGTTCTGCTCAGCCAGACGGGAACGACCTACAACGCGCAGCTGATCACGCTAGAGTAACCGGCCGCGCTTCCTGCGAAGCCCCGCAGCGTGCCGTTACGTTCGCCGCCCTCCATGACACGTTTGAAGTCGTGAAGAGCGCGATCGCGGCGTTGGCCCCCTAGAACGGTCCGATGCTTGAACTCGAACGGATCGTCGGCTCCCTTTTGTGTGTGGGCATCCCCGCCGAAGTCGCACGTCCGCGCCTCTCGGGCGAGTCTGCGGTCCACGTCGACGGTCCACTTTTCGAGCGCTTGCGACGACTGGGACCGGGCGGCGTCGTCTTATTTGCGCGCAATGTCGCCTCGATCGACGGTGCGCGGACCCTGGTCGACGCTCTGTGTGCTGCGCTCGACGACGGCGAGCCGCCGTCGATCTGCATCGACCAAGAAGGCGGCCGCGTCGCGCGCATTGCAATCGACGAGGCGATGCCCTCGGCGATGACCGTCGGCGCGAGCGGCGACGCGGAACTTGGGGAGCGAGTCGGGGCGGCTCTCGCCGCTACGGTACGAGCCGTCGGCGCCAATGTGAACTTCGCGCCGGTCCTCGACCTTGCGCTCGATGCGCGCAGCACCGTTATCGGAAACCGCGCCTTCGGCGACGACCCGGACGCGGTGGCAAAGCTCGGCGCGGCCGTCGTGCGCGGACTGCAAGCTGCGGGGGTCGCCGCGACGCCCAAGCACTTCCCCGGACACGGTGCGACGCCCGACGACTCCCACGTCGCCGCACCAACGGTGCATGCCGACGCCGCGACCCTGCGGCGACGTGAACTGGTGCCGTTCGGCGCCGCTTTCGCGGCAGGCGCGCGAGCCGTCATGACCGCGCACGTCAGCGTCCCTGCCTTCGATGATGCCTGGCCTGCAACGCTCTCGCCGCGAATACTGCGCGATCTGTTGCGGGGGGAACTCGGTTTCGACGGCGTCGCGTTCACCGATTGCCTGGAGATGTCGGGCGTCGCGGAGCGTTTCGGCGGACCGGCCGGCGCGGGGGTGAGAGCACTGGCGGCAGGCGCCGATATGTTGCTCGTTAGCCACGATCTTGGCGCCGCCGAAGCTTTGCGTGAGGCAATCGTGCAGGCGGTCCGGGAGGGCGACGTGCCGCTGTGGCGCGTGGAGGAGGCGGCCACGCGGGTGCGCGCGTTTCGCCGAACGCACCGTACCGGCCGTTCGTCGACAGTCATGTCGTCCCAAGAGGGCGCGCGGGTCGCGCGTGACGTCGCCGCGCGCGGCATTGCCGGCGTGCGCGGCGATCTTCGTCTCGATCTCGCCGAGCCCGTCACGGTCGTTTCGTTCGAAGGAGCATCAGGTGACGGCATCGCCGGCGGTGCAGCAGAACGCCCCTCGCTCAACCTCGCGTTGCGGCGTCGCCGCGTGCGCAGCGAACTCTTGCGCGTTGCGCTCGAGCCCGATGCGCAGATGCGCGAGCAGCTCGTCAACATCATCGCCGCGCAGAACGCGCAGGGTGCTCGGAATGTCATCGTGCTTGCGCGC
>JALYUD010000087.1 GCA_030853905.1 Vulcanimicrobiota bacterium | reverse complement strand
TCGGAGCGGACGTGCTGGAACGGTACGTCGACGGCGTTTGGCTGGTGGAACTTGCACCTCTGCGCGACCTGGCTTCGATCGAAGGTCTGTTGACGTCGATTTTGGGCATCGCATCGACGGCCGGCGGCACCGCGCGCCAGGCGATCGTCGGCGCCCTGCGCGGAAAGCAGACGTTGCTGATCTTCGATAACTGCGAGCACGTCGTTCGCGAAGCGGCCACGCTGATCGAAGCGCTGCTGCTTGCTTCGCCCGGATTGCGCGTCCTCGCCAGCAGTCGCGAAGCGTTGCAGGTCAGCGGCGAAACCGTCTTCCGCATGCCCAGTCTCGCAGTTCCCCCGCCGCACGCCGTACAAAGCGCGGATGACGCACGATGCTACGGCGCCATTGCGCTGTTCGAGCAACGCGCGCAAAGCCACGCGCGCGAGTTCACGCTCAGCGATGAAAACGCGGAAGTCGTCGCGGAACTCTGCCGCCGGCTCGACGGCATCGCCCTGGCGATCGAACTCGCCGCGCCGCGCACGAAATTCCTTAGCCCCACGGCGCTGCTCGAGCGGCTCGATGAGCGCTTTAAGCTCTTGACCGGCGGCAGTCGCACGGCGCTCCCGCGGCAACAGACGATGCGCGCGCTCATCGACTGGAGTTACGATCTCCTCAGTGAAACCGAGCGCCACCTCTTCCGCCGCGTCGCCGTCTTCGTCGGTGGTTGGACGCTCGAGGGCGCGACGAGGGTCTGCAGCGACGAGCAGCTGGCCGAATGGGATGTGGTCGAGACGCTCGGGTCACTCGTCGAAAAGTCGCTGGTCGTCGTCGAACTCAGTGCCCAAGACCAACGCTATCGGATGCTGGAGTCGACGCGGCAGTACGCCCGTGAGAAACTCGATGCGGCTGCCGAAGCAACGCGCTTCGCGCGCGCTCACGCCGAATGGAGCGCGGCGCGCATGAGAGAGTTCGAACAGCGCTACTGGTCGTCGCCGGCGCTTCCAGCGGTGCGCGCGTTCGCGCCGGAACTCGACAATGTACGGGATGCGCTGGGATGGACGCTCGTGCAACGCAACGATCCGGAGCTGGGCGCACGGATCGCCGCCGCGTCGCATCAACTGTTCAGTGAACTGGGGTTGCGCGTCGAATGCCAGCGGTGGCTGGCACTCGCCGAGAACGGCGCACCGCACGGCGACGCCGCGCTGCGAGGGCGGCTCGCCGCAGCGATCGCCCGTCTAGGGGAGTTCGGGTCTGAGACGGAATCGCGCCGCAACGCCGAACACGCCGTCGAGCTCTTGCGGTCGTGCGGCGATCCGGCGCTTTCATCGGCGCTCTTGCTGGTCGCTCTTCGTCTCGTACGAGCGGGTGACAACCGCCGCGCGCGCGAGCTCTTCGACGAGAGCATCGCGCTCGCACGCGCTAGCGGAAACCGCGTGATGCTGATTGAAGCGCTGCGCTCCTCCGCGTTGCCCGCATCGAGGGGCGGCGGCGATGCGGAAACGGCGACACGAAGCCGCGCCGCGCTGGATGAAGCCCTTCGGCTGTCACGCCTAACGGGCGACGACATACGCGCTGCACGCGTGCTGGCATGGCTCGCGGAGTTCACGTTCGCGCACGATCGGCACCGGAGTGCGGCACTCGGATGCGAATTGATTTCAATCCTGCGCGCAACGCGCACGGCAAACAAGAGCCTGTTGATCAACGCGCTCAGTAATACGGCCGCGTACCTGGTGGAAGACGGGGCGCTCGAGGAGGGCCTGAGGCAAGCGCGCGAGGCTCTGGAACTCGCGCTGTCTGCAAATCTCGACGAGGACGGGCTGCTCGCGCTCTTTGCGCTGGCGGCAGCCCTCGGCCACACGCTGCCCGAGAGCGCCGCGCGCCTCGCCGGATTCCTCGATGCGCAACTCGCGACGCGCGATCTCGCCGTCGATCATACCGAGGACGTCATGCGCGACCACCTCGTGGCGTGCCTCGGCGCAGCGCTCGAGCCCGCGGCGCTTGCGCGTTTGCGCGCCGAAGGCGCCGAGATGGCGACGAGCGAGGGCTTCGATCTCGCCCTCGCCGCGTCGTCGGACGCCCGTCCTTACAACGTCAGCGTGTAGCCGTCGTCGGCGATGTCGATCGGGCCGGCAAAGTGCGGCCGCGCCTGCGCGGCAATCTCGGCTGGTGCACGGGTCGCGGGGTAGTGCGTCAAGATCAGGCGTTTAGCGCCGGCATGCGTTGCCATGTCGGCCGCTTCACGCGCCGAGCAATGGCCGCGCGGCAACTCGGTTTCCTCTTCGCGTGAGAGCGTTGCCTCACAGAAGAATGCTGCTGCTTTGCGAGCGATTCGAATGACGCTCGGCGAAGGCGCCGTATCGCCGCTGTAAACGATACTTGCCGCCCCGACCTCGCAACGCACCGCAAAGGTCGGCACGTAGTGGGCGGTCGGCGCGAAGGTCAAGGCGGCACTTCCGATCCGCAGCACGCCTTGCGGATCGTAGCTGCGCACGTCGTACACCTCATCGAGAAAATCGCTGTCGTTTTCGCGCGGGAAGGCGGCGACGAGGCGGCGCAGCAGCTCCTCACCGCCGGGCGGCAGGTGCAGCACAATGCGGCGGCCGTTCGAACGTCTACCGTACTTGAGCGCGTAACGCAGCGGCACGACATCGAGAAAGTGGTCGGCGTGCATGTGCGTGATGACGATGCCGTCGAGTGCGTCCGCCGCACAGCGCTTAACGACGTTGGCGAATGCACCGCTGCCGAGATCGATGACGAGCGCGGTTCCATCCGCCTCGACGAGATAGCCGCTGCAGGCACGGCCTGGCCGCGGGATCGAGCAGCTCGAACCGCACACGGTGACCCGCATCAGTTCGGCGCTGCGGCGGCTTAGAGCTTCGACAGGACGTCCCCGGCATGGCCGTCGACCCTTACTTGCGGCCAGACGTGCCTCAACGTTCCCGTAGCGTCGAACAGAAACGTCGCGCGCCCGCTGATGCCGAACGCTTCGCGTAAGGTCGAATCGACGTCGGCGAGCAGCGGGAATTCGAGGCCATACTTTTCTTTGAACCGACGATGCGACGCGCTGGAATCGCGGCTCACCCCGACGATGCGCGCTGCTTTTTCCGCGAATGCGTGCGAAAGATCGCGAAATTGCGTCGCTTCATTCGTGCAGCCGGGCGTATCGTCTTGGGGGTAGAAATACAGGACCAGCGGCGAACCGACCAGATCGCGGGTCGAAATCTGGGCGCCGGAATCGTCGGCGAGGGTCGCCGCGGGAAGGGCCGCACCGGGCTCGAGCATGGTCAACACTCCAACAGCCATAACGCGGAAGCAAAGCACACGGATTATCCCCAAGCCATCGAGCCGCCTGTAGCGCACCCGCTCGCGCACGAGCTGGCCGCGCGTCTGGGGCCGCGACCGCGCGCGCGGGTCTTGCTGCTCGGTGTCGGCAGCGGGCGAAACTTCGCGCCGCTGCTGGCCGCCGGCTTGGAAATCGACGCGGTTGAGGAAAATACCGAACGGGCGGCCGCCGCCTCGCGCGCGTTCGCCGAGTTCAAACGGGTCCGGGTGCTTCATGCGCCGTACCGCAATCCGGTCGCCGCAGCGGGGCGCTATGCCGGCGTACTGTCGACGCACGCGCTGCTGCACGGCACGCCGGCGCTGATCGCCGAAATCGTCACTGCCCTGCGGCGGCGGCTGGCGGCGGACGGCCACTTCTTCGCAACGATCGGTTCCAAGCGGGATGCACGTTTTGGACGAGGCACCTGCGTCGCGCCCAATGCCTTCGCGCCGACGGACGGTGATGAAGCCGGCGTGACGCATGCATTTTTCGATGAGGCCGGAGTGCGAACGCTCTTCCGCGGATTCGAGTTGGAAACGATCCGCGAAGAATCGGCCGCGGGCACGGTCGGCGCTTGGGCGCACGATCCCGATCGAGCGCGCGACGTCATTCACTGGTTCGTACGCGCTCGACGTCGACGGTGATCGCCACCGTCGTCCCTCGGGTGGACCCGCTCGTCCGCAGACGGACGTCCCGGCGCTCATCGTGGACATGCGTCGGACGAGAGGCTCGTCGTGCAGCGCCTCGAACACGCTGCACCTCAATTTACGCAGCGCACGGAGCTCCCGCTTTGAGCGACGTTTCCCCCTCCGAATCGCACTCCCGCGAGATCACCTTGAATGTCAACGGCGGGGCGCGCCGCGTCGCGGTCGCGCCGTACGTGACCTTGCTCGATGCGCTGCGGGAACGGCTCGGCCTGACGGGTACGAAGAAAGGCTGCGACCACGGACAGTGCGGCGCCTGTACCGTTCTCGTCGACGGCCGCCGCACGTTGTCGTGCTTGAGCTTCGCGGTCATGCACGAGAAGTCTGCGATCGTTACGATTGAAGGCTTGGCACGCGACGGCGAACCGCATCCGGTTCAGGCAGCCTTCGCCGAGCACGATGCCTTTCAGTGCGGGTATTGTACGCCGGGCCAGATCGTTTCGGCCGTCGGCGTGCTGACCGAAGGCCACGCCCGGACGGACGATGAGGTCCGGGAAGCGATGAGCGGCAACCTCTGTCGTTGCGGCGCGTACCCCAACATCGTCGCGGCCGTTCAGGCATCCCGAAGCGAGGAGTCCACGCGTGCAGCCGTTTGAGTTTGCAACCGCGCAGAACATTGAACGAGCGCTGGAACTTGCGCGCGACGAACCAGGCGCCTCGTTCATTGCCGGCGGCACGACCTTGATCGACTTGATGAAAGTGGGCGTCGAGGCTCCGGCGCTCGTCATCGATATCAACGCGTTGCCGCTTAACGGAATCGAAGTGACGACCGTCGGCGTGCGCCTCGGTGCGCTCGCACGCATGAGCGACGTTGCTTACGATCCAACGATTGCCGAGCGCTTTCCGATGATCTCGCAAGCGCTGTTGGTCGGCGCTTCGGGCCAGCTACGCAACATGGCGACGCTCGGGGGCAACCTGCGGCAGCGTACACGTTGCCCGTATTTTCGCGAGCCGACGTGGCCGTGCAACAAGCGCTCTCCGGGCAGCGGCTGTTCCGCGCGGACGGGCGTCCATCGTACACAGGCAATCTTCGGGGCGAGCGACGCATGCATCGCGACGCATCCCTCCGATGTCGCGGTTGCCTTCGCGGCGCTCGACGCTACGGTGCGCGTGACTGGCCCGGCCGGTGAGCGAACGATCGCCTTCGACGACTTTCATACGTTGCCCGGCGATCATCCGGAGATCGAAACGACGCTCCTTCCCGGTGAGTTGATCGTCGCCATCGACGTGCCGTTCTGCGCAGCGGCGCGCACGTCCACGTACGTTAAAGTTCGTGACCGCGCCTCGTATGCGTTCGCGCTCGTTTCCGTCGCCTGCGGCATGCACGTCGAGGACGGCCGCATCAGCGCGGCGCGGATCGCCCTCGGCGGCGTCGGCACCAAGCCGTGGCGTTCGCGTGAAGCCGAAGCCGCGCTGATCGGCGCGGTGCCGGAAAGGGGGACCTACGGGCGGGCGGCCGAAGCGGCTTTGGCGGCGGCCCAGCCTCTACCGGATAACGCCTTCAAAGTGCCGCTGGCGAAAAATGCAATCGTGCGGGCGCTCGCGAGTTTGGACGTGCGCGCATGACGAGCGCGCTCGCAAAGCCCGCGTCCGAAGTCGGACGCGACCGCACCCGCTACGATGCCGACCAAAAGACGCAAGGCCGGGCGCGGTACGCGGCCGACGAGCCGGTCCGCAACGTCGCCCATGCGATGCTCGTGCAAAGCACGATCGCGGCCGGCCGCATTCGAACGATCGAAACGACCCGGGCGCAAGAGGCGCCGGGCGTACTGGCCGTCTTGACTTACCGCAATGCACCGCGGCTGCAGTCTCCGCCGTTCTCTTTCATGGACGGCATCACGCCCGCCAACCATATCGCTCCGCTGCAAAGCGACGCGATCTCGTACGCCGGCGAGAACGTCGCCGTCGTCATCGCCGAGACGTTCGAACAAGCGCGTGCCGCTACGGAGCTTGTCGCCGTCACGTACGACTCGCGGCAGCCGAGCGTATCGCTCGCGACCGGGACCGAACGTTTCGATCCGCCCGATTTCATGGGCGATCCGCTGCAAGTGGATCGCGGCGACGTCGAGCGCGCCCTTCGCAACGCCGAGGTAATGCTCGAAGCAACCTACGAAACGCCGGTCGAAAATCACAATCCCCTCGAACCGTCGGCGACGGTCGCGCTCTGGGACGGCGACGAGCTGACCCTGTACGATGCGACGCAGGGCGTCACGTTCTCGCAGAAGACCATCGCGGCGATTCTCGGCCTTCCCGCCGGGAACGTGCGCGTGATTTCGCGTTTCGTCGGCGGCGGTTTCGGCTGCAAAGGTTTCGTCTGGCCGCACAGCGTCCTCGCCGCCGTGGCAGCACGGCACATCGGCCGGGCCGTCAAGCTCGTGCTGACGCGCCGACAGATGTTCACCTCATGCGGTCATCGCTCGGATACGCGCCAAACGATCGCGCTCGGCGCTGCGCGCGACGGAACCTTACAGGCAATCCGTCACGATACGATTCTCCACACCTCGTTCGTCGGCGACTTCTACGAACCGGCCGGCCTGACGACGCGCTTCTTGTATTTGTGTCCGAACGTTGCCGTCGCGCATCATGTCGTGCGGCTCAACGTCGGAACGCCGACGCCGATGCGCGCGCCCGGTGAAACGCCCGGAACGTTCGCGCTGGAATCAGCAATGGACGAACTCGCAGCGAAGCTCGCTTTGGATCCGCTGGCGTTACGCGTGCGCAACCACGCCGAGAAGGATGAGGAGTCCGGATTGCCGTTCTCGAGCAAGCACCTTCTCGAGTGCTACCGCCGCGGCGCCGAACGCATCGGCTGGGAACGGCGCGTCTCCGAGCCGCGGCAGCGCCGCGAAGGAGAGCAGTTCGTGGGGCTCGGCATGGCGACCGCGACCTATCCGGGCTATCGCAGTCCGGCATCGGCGCGCGTCGGCCTCACGCGGGACGGCGGCGCGTTCGTCGAGAGCGGGACACAAGACATCGGCACCGGCACGTACACGATCATGGCTCAGGTGGCAGCCGACGAGCTCGGCCTGCCGTTCGAACGGATCGAATGCCGGCTAGGCGATTCAAAACTTCCGCGAGCGCCCGTTTCAGGAGGATCGCAAAGCGCGGCGAGCGTCATGCCGGCGATCGTCGAAGCCGCTCGGGCGGTGCGTGCGCGCGCGCTCGAGAGTGCAACGCGGGACGTGCGATCGCCGCTGCACGGGCTTGACTCGCACGAGATCGAGATCGTCGACGGCCGGCTCTGCGCCCGCAGCGAACCGTCACGGGGCACGACGTATGCCGAGATCGTCGCCCGCACGGATGCGGAAACGCTTGAAGCAAGCAACGATGCCACGCCGGGCGACGTGGCCGAACATTATCACGTGCAGTCGTTCGGCGCGCAATTCGCCGAGGTACGCGTCGACGAAGACCTCGGCCGCATGCACCTCTCGCGCTTCGTCGGCATCTTCGACTGCGGCCGCATCCTCAACCGTAAGACCGCCCGCAGCCAGATGCTCGGCGGCATCACTCAGGGCCTCGGCATGGCGCTGTCCGAAGAGACGATCTTCGATCCGCACGCGGGCCGCATCATCAACGACGACCTCGCCGAATACCACGTCCCGGTCAACGCCGACGTCGGCGCGGTCGAGATCGATTTCGTCGAAGAACCGGATTACGCGTTCAACCCGCTCGGTATTCGCGGCATCGGCGAGATCGGCATCACCGGCGTCGCAGCCGCCATCGCCAACGCCGTCTACAACGCAACGGGCACGCGTATCCGCCGCTTACCGATCCTGCCGGAGCGCTTGCTGCGCTCATGATGCCACGTGCGGGAACCAGCTTCCAACACTCGCCGCATTTGCGCCGCTGTGCCTCAGTCGACTTACGGGGTTTAGACCCGGGGTGCCTTAATACCGAGGAACCGCGGGGTCGACGTCGCGCGACCAGGCGTCGATGCCGCCTATCAGGTTGGCCGTGCTTGGGAATCCGTTGCGGCGCAGATATTCGCAGACGTGAGCGCTGCGGCCGCCGGAATGGCAGAAGACGACGATGTCGTTGGCGCTTTTCAGCTCGTCGAGCCGTCCCGGAATCTCCTTCATCGGGACGTGCGTGGCGCCCCCGAGCGGTGCAAACGCGACCTCGTCGTCGTCGCGCACGTCGAGTAGCGTGAACGCCGCACCGGAGTGCCGCAAGCGTTGCAGGTCGATGACGGAAATCTCTGCAGGAAGACTCACATGCTGCCGATCAGTGCCGTCATCGGGCTCGACGCATTCGCGTGCAGGCGCTTTTCCATCCGCCCGGCGAGATAGGCTGTGCGGCCCGCTTCAATCCCGAGGCGCATCGCGCGCGCCATCGCAACGGGGTCTCGCGCGGCTGCAATGCCGGTGTTCATCAGGACCGCGTCGACGCCGAGTTCCATCGCGATCGCGGCATCGGAAGCCGTGCCGACGCCCGCGTCGACGATGACCGGAACCGACGCGCGTTCCTTGATCAGCGCGATCGAGTAACGGTTACAGAGGCCGAGCCCGCTGCCGATCGGCGCACCGAGCGGCATGACGGCGGCGCAACCGATGTCTTCGAGCCGCCGGCACGCGGTCGGATCGTCGACGACGTAGGGCAGCACGGTGAATCCGTCGGCGACGAGTTCCTTGGCGGCGACGAGCGTCTCCGGCGTATCGGGATAGAGCGTGTGCGCATCACCGATCACTTCCAGCTTGATCAGATTCGTACCGAGTAGTTCCCGCGCCAGCTGCGCCGTCAGCACCGCATCTTTGGCGGTGCTGCAGCCTGCCGTATTCGGCAATATGGCGTAACGCGCACGATCGATGTAGTCAAGTAACGTCTTGCCGCTGCGATCGTCGAGATTGATGCGCCGAATCGCGACCGTGACCATTTCCGTGCCGCTCGCTTCGTGGGCGGCCGCCATGATGTCGAGCGACGGATATTTGCCGGTCCCGACGATCAAGCGCGTGTGCAGGTCATGCGAACCGATGCGCAGCGGCGCGTCCATCGCGCTCATCCCCCCGCGACCGCGCGGATCACTTCGACCGTGTCGCCGTCGCAAAGTTCGTGCGCCGCGAACGTCGCACCGCGCACGACCCGTTCGTTGACCGCAACGGCGATGCCGCGCTCCGGGTCGACGCCGATGTGCTGCAACAGCGTGGCGACGGTCGTGCCGGCGGGGAACTCGCGGCGCTCACCATTGACCTGTGCGTTCACGCGCTTACCTTCGCGATCGATACCCGCGCTTCTTCGCGCTGGGGCGAGAAGGCGCGTAGATCATCACGCGCCCGGTCCTCCAGAATGTCGGCGATGGCCGCTGCGGTCGCGGGCGCGAGCAGGATGCCGTTGCGATAGTGGCCCGTGGCTACGACGTATCCGGCAAGTGCAGTCGCGCCGATGTGCGGCAAACCGTCCGGCGTGCCGGGACGCAATCCCGCCCACGTTTCGGCCACGGCGAGATCGGCAAGCGCCGGCAATGCGGCAAGCGCGGCTGCGAGGAGCCGAGCGACGCCGCCGGCCGTTACGCGCACGTCGAAACCGGCGTCTTCGACGGTCGCTCCGATCAACAGGCGACCGTCATCGCGTGGCACGAGATAAGCGCCGGGCACCCACACGACGCGGCGCACCAAACCGCGCGGCATGGCGAGCGCCAGCATCTGTCCTTTGATCGGCACGACCGCAACGCGCGCGTGCGCCGGTACGCCCGCGAGCGCGCCGGCCCAGGCGCCCGCCGCGTTGACGACGCTGTCCGCCGGCACGAAGCCGTGCACGGTGCGTATGCCGAGCACCCGTCGGGTATCGGCTTCGAGCGCCACCTCGCCGAGACGCTCATCGATACGCACTGCGAGCGCTAAACACGCCGCGCGCAACGCCCGGCCCAGCCGGCGGTTATCGATCGCTCCTTCGCTCGGACTAAACGACGCGCCGCGCACGTCGTTCCCGAGCGCGGGCTCGAGCGAGCGTGCTTCTCGTGCGCCGACGTAGCGCGCTTCGAGTCCGCGGTCGCACAGGGCGTTAGCCGAAGCACGCAAACGCCGCTCCTGCGACTCGTCGTACGCCGCTTCGACGATTCCGTCGAGTCGCAAGCGCGCGTCGACCCCGCCGCGGCGCTCGATATCCGCTGCAAAGGCGGGATAGCGGGCCAGCGATTCGGCGCAGAACGCCGCGAACGCCTCGTTTATGACGCCCTCGGTAAAAGGCGCCAGCATTCCCGCGCCTGCCCACGACGCGCCACGTCCCGCTTCGCCCGCATCGATGACCCGCACTTCGGCACCGCGGACCGCCAACTCGTACGCAATCGAAAGCCCGATGAGCCCGGCCCCAACGACAACGATCATATGGGAACTACATGCCGGTGTAGACGGGGCCTTCACCGCCCTGGGGCGGCACCCAGGTGATGATTTGGTAGGGGTCCATGATGTCGCAAGTTTTACAGTGGACGCAATTCGAGAAGTTGATCTGCAAGCGGCCATCGTAGGTTCCGCCGTTTTCCGTTGACTTGGCGAACAGCGGCTCGTAAACTTTCGCGGGGCAGAAGTACTGGCACGGATTACCGTACTCGACCGTGCAGCGCTCGGCGCAAATCCGGGTGTCGGCGACGTGCAAGTGCGGAACCTGGTCCTCGTCGTGCATCGTGCCGCTGTTGAAGACATCGGTCAGCTTGTCGAAGGTCAGCACGTTGTCGATCTTGGCGCGATGTTCGATCGCTCTTGGAGCGCGCTCCGCGAGCTTCTTCATCTGCGCGTAACCGGGATGGTTCTTGAGGCGGTCGACGATTCCGAAGGCGCGGCCGCCGGTATACATGCTGACCCCGGCGCTGAACACGCCGGCGTACATGCCCTTGGCAAACGCCTGATGGAAGTTGCGCGCCATTTTGAGCTCACCGTACGCCCACGAATCGCGAAACGCACGTTCGAAGGAGGCGAGCTGTGCCGCATCGCTGTTACCGGCAACAACCGCGTCGAAGGCGGTTTCCGCGGCCATGATGCCCGATTTGATCGCGAGGTGGATGCCCTTGAGACGCATGCCGTTGAGAAACCCGCCGGAATCTCCGATTAGCAGCAATCCGTCGGCATACGGCCGAGGCATCGCGTAAAGGCCGCCCTCAGGAATCGCTTTAGCGCCGTAGCGAATAAGCTTACCGCCCTCGAGCATCGCCGCGACGGCGGGATGTTGCTTGTAGAGCTGAAGATTATCGTGCGGGTCGGTCGTCGGGTCTTGGTAGTCGAGCCCGGTCACCATCCCGATGTCGAGCACGTCGTCGCGCATTCCGTAGATGAAGCCGCCGCCGAAGGTGTCGCTCGGCAACGGAAAGCCGAGCGTATGGATGACGCTCCCTGGCTGCACTTTGCCGGGCGCGCACTGCCACAGCTCCTTGATGCCGGCAGCGTACACTTGCGGATCGCGACCCTCGTCGAGGCCGAGTTTGCCCACGGCCTGCTTGACGAGCGTCCCGCGGACGCCTTCGGCGAGAATTACGACCTTGGCAAAGAGGTCGGGGCCCGGCTCGTAGTTCGCTTTGGGGTTGCCGTTGTGGTCGACGCCCTTGTCGCCGACGCGAACGCCGACGACGCGTTGACCCTCCCACAGCAATTCTTGCCCTGGAAAAGCGGCGAAGACGTCGGCCCCGTTTTGTTCGGCGATTTCGCCGAGCCACTTGGTGAGCCGCTGCAGGCTCGCGACGTATTTGCCGGCATTCTTCATCATCGGCGGCACGAACGGAGCCGGGAATGCGATCTTGCGCGATTGCGTCAGAAACCACAGTTCGTCTTTGCCTACCGGCGCTTCGAGCGGGGCGGTGTCGCGCCAATCGGGCAGCAACTCGTCGAGGCCTTTGGGGTCGATGACCGCCCCGGACAATCCGTGGGCACCGACGTCGCCGCCTTTCTCGATCAGCATGACGGCGAGATCGTCCTTACCGCGCTCCGCGGCGAGTTGCCGCAGTTTGATCGCGGCAGCTAAACCCGCCGGACCGCCGCCCACGATCAGCACGTCGACGTCGATTTGATCGCGCTCTGCCATCTTTAGGTTTTCGCCTCGGCAAGGGCGGTTTCATGTACCGCTTGCGCGACCGCCGCAGTCACCGCGAGGCGGTACATGGCCATGCGATCGTCCGGACGCGCCGCGCCGGACGCGATCAGCGCGAGGGAGCAAGCGCTCATGCGCTTGGGAAGGAGCAGCGCTTGCGCGCGCGTCGCGTCGACCGTGAAAGCGGCGTCTTGCAAGGCGTGCGTCACTGAACCGGCAATCGCGCGGCAGCTCGGCTCCGCACTTCCATCGCAAAGGAACTCGGTAACGTCGCTCTCCGACAACTCGAGAGTGAGCGCGAAGCGGCGATCGCGATTGGCGGTGACGACCGCGCGGAATTCCGGCGCGACAAGCCGCAGGCGCTCATCGTCCGCATGCAATGCCGGCCAGATGCGATATGAAAACTGCTTCGACAGTAAACCGTCTCGCACGATCGATAGCAACGCGCACGGCGCCGTCGCCGACGGACCCTGCACCGCCCCGAGCGTCAACCACGGCGTCTGCGGGTTCGCAACACGGTCGACGACGAGCAACGTTCCCGCAGCGCCGACGCACGCGACCTCGCGCACGGTAACGTTTTGCGTCGACCGGAGTGCACGCCATGCCTGTGCCAGAGCTCCGTCCGAGGGGAAATCAACGCTCACTTCGGGTCAAGGGGAATCGAGTTGCGTGGTCGATAGCATAGAGCCGCATCCAGAATTTCGATCGGGTGGGCCGCCAAGAGCGGCCGCCCCCGCTCGGCCAGCAGCGCGCCGATCTGCAATGTGCAGCCGGGATTCGCGCTGGCCAGCACGTCGGCGCCGACGGCTTGCACGTTGTCGGCCTTACGAGCGCCGATTTCGGCGGCGCTGCGCGGCTCGAGCAGATTGTAGACGCCGGCACTGCCGCAGCATTGCTCGCCGTCGGGGATTTCGACAACTTCCAGAGCCGGAATTGTGCGCAGTAAAGCGCGCGGCTGCTCGCGGATGCGCTGCGCGTGCGCGAGATGGCAGGCATCGTGGTAGGCGACCCGCAGCGGTAACGGCCGCCGGGGGGCGACGCTCTCTATGCCGGCGAGAAACTCGTTCACGTCGCGCACTTTGTCCGCGAATTCCCGCGCATGCGAATCGCCGAGCATTTCGGCATATCCCTTGAGGGTCGAGCCGCAACCGGCGGCATTGATGAGGATCGCGTCGATATGCCCGAGGCCGCCGAAGCGGCCGACGAGCCGCCGGGCGAAGTCGCGCGCTTCGTCTGCGCGCCCCACGTGCAAGGACAATGCGCCGCAGCAACCCTGCCCGCGCGGAACGATCACGTCGTATCCTTCGGCGGCTAAGACGCGGATCGTCGCCGCATTGACGTTGGGGAAAAACACGCGCTGCACGCAACCGGCGACGAGCGCGACCGAGCCGCGCCGCGTCCCGCGGGCCGGCGTAAAGAGCGGCAGGGATTCGCGCAGCTCGGCGACGTGCACTGACGGTGCGAGCCGCTCCAGTTGCGCCAGCGTCGGTGGTAGCAGCCGCCGCAAGCCGCTGCGGCGCACGAGCGCGCGCATCCCTGAACTCGCATAGAGCGCCAGCGGCACGGCGATAGCCCGCAAGCGCTTGGGATACGGCAACAGCGCGAACAGCAGCGCGCGCACGAGGCGATCACCGAGCGAACGAACGAACTGCGTTTCCACTTTCGCCCGCGTCGATTCGATCAGCTGATCGTAGCGCACACCGGAAGGGCATGCCGTAACGCACGCCATACAGCCCAAGCACGCGTCGAAGTGTTCGACGACCGCCGCATCGAGCGCGAGCGATCCGTCTTCGATGCCCTTCATCAGATCGATGCGCCCGCGCGGTGAATCGGACTCGACGCCCCACGAGCGGTACGTCGGGCATGCCGGCAGGCAGAAGCCGCAATGGACGCAATCGTCCAACAAATCTCGTTCGCTTCGCGCCGTCACCGCAGTGAGATGCTGTGGTGGAACGTGCGGCGCCGGATCGGGTCCGCCGGACATCGTGCCCATCCCGTTAGATCCGGCCGATGAAACGGCCGGGATTGAGACGACGCGGCGGGTCGAAACGTGCTTTGAGTTCGCGCATCAGGCCGAGCGACGCCGGCGTCGCTCCGTACGGGTCGATGCGCGCGCGCACGTCATCGTTCGCTTCGAGCAGCACCGCATTGCCGCCGCAGCTCTCGGCCGCCGTGCGCGCCCGCAGCAGCGCCGCCGCAACCGCGTCGCAATCGTCCACCCGTCCGGATACGAAGACAATCCCGAGCGACGGATACGCGACCGAACGCGCCTCGGCAAGCGCCGCGTAGAGCGGCCCCAGACCGTCGCGATCGAGCTGCCGCGCGAAACTGGGCAGAACACAGCACCGCATCCGCACGTCGCCATGCGTTCGCGTCGCACCGTCGATCCGCTCGATCACCTCCGGCTCGACGCGCTCGGCACTGCGTGATAAAGACCGTGCGAATGCAGCCAGGCGTTCGCGCTGCTCGTCGACGCCTGCCGCGAACCCTTCGAAGAGCACGACGGCGCGATGCTCGCCCGGACCCGTTCTCTCCGCAACGAATGCGCTCGGCTCGAGCTGCGCAGCGACGATGCCGCGCTCGAGTGCGCGCAGGTCGTCGTTCGAGCAGCCGGCGATCGCAAGCGCTGCGCTCGCTTCCGGCAGCGGGTGTAGCCGCAACGTCACGCGGGCGATCAGCGCGAGCGTTCCGAGCGAACCGACGGCCAGCTTGGGCAGATCGAATCCCGCGACGTTTTTCACCACCTTCCCGCCGCCGCGAACCAGGCGTCCGTCCGCGCGTATGAGCGAGCCGCCGACGATGTGATCGCGTACCGTGCCGAAGCGCGTGCGGCGCGGACCGAAGGCGTTGGTTGCGACGACTCCCCCAACCGTCGCGCGTTCGGGCAGCGGACAGTCGAGTACGAAGCGTTGGCGCTGCGCTAGCGTCGCTGCACGCAGTGCCGCGAGCGTCATCCCCGCTTCGACCTCGATCACGAGATCGGCAGGAGCGTAGTCGACGACGCGTGCCAAACGGTGCGTCGCGAGCAACACATCGACGCGTTCGGGCGGGTAGCCGAGGCCGAGTTCCGTTCCACCGCCGTAGAACGACACCGTGTCGCGGCGCGCGTGGGCGTCGCGCAGCACGTCGCACGCTTCGGCAACCGTCGCGGGACGCGCCACCATGCCGACCGGCGTACCGGCGATGGCGCGCGGGACACCATCCCGCACGAGCAACTCAGCCACGTCCGGCCAAGCCCGCGCGTTCGGTCGCGTGCGGGCGATAGCTGCCGGGACGGTCGCCGCACAGCCGCGGCGTCGGAAAGACTTTGTCGGGGTTGAACAGACGCTCCGGATCGAAGGCGCAGCGAACGTCGTTCATCGCCGCGAGATCGTCATCACCGAACATCTGCCCGAGATACGCGGACTTGTCGCGGCCGACGCCGTGTTCGCCCGTGATCGAACCGCCGTAACGGAGGCAGATCGCGAGGATCTCGCGCGCGACCGTCCCCGCACGTGCTTCTTCGCCCGGGACGCGCGCGTCGTAGAGGACGAGCGGGTGCAAGTTACCGTCGCCGGCATGAAAGACGTTGGCAACGCGCAACCCTTCGCGTGCGCCGAGCGCCGCGATTTCCCGCAGCACGCGCCCGATCGCCGAACGCGGGATGACGCCGTCTTGCACGTAGTAGTTGGGGCTGATCCGGCCGACTGCGGCGAACGCGCTCTTGCGGCCTTTCCACATCAGGTCACGCTCCGCATCACCCTCGGGCGTTCGCAGTTCGAGCGCTCCGCTGCGTCGCGCGATGGCAAGCGCCGCCTGCGCCGTGTGTTCGACTTCGGCGCGCGGGCCGTCAACGTCCATGAGCAGCGCCGCGCCGACGTCGAGCGGCCAGTCGAGCCCGGTCGCGCGCACGATCGCGGCAATCGCCAGCGCGTCCATCATCTCGATGGCGGCCGGAACGATGCCGGCGGCGACGATCGCCGAAACGCACTCTCCTGCTTCATCGGTCGAGGGAAACGTCGCGAAGAACGTGCGGGTTAGTTGCGGCGTACGCGATATCTTCACGACCGCCTCGGTCACGATGCCGAGCATCCCTTCGCTGCCGACGAGCGCCGCCAGCAGATCGTATCCGAGCGGATCGGCGGCTCGACCGCCGAGCTCGACGATCGCGCCGTCGGCTAGGACGACCGTTGCGGCGACAACGTGATTGACGGTGAAGCCGTACTTGAGGCAGTGCGCGCCGCCGGAGTTTTCGGCGACGTTGCCGCCGATCGAACAGACGCCTTGTGAGCTCGGATCGGGCGCGTAGTAATAGCCGTGCGGAGCGATCGCGCGCGTGACGTCGAGATTGATGACGCCGGGCTGCACGGACATACGGCGGTTTTCGAGATCGATGGCGAGAACGCGGTTCATGCGCGAAAGCACGACGAGAACGCAGCCCTCGATCGGAACGGCTCCTCCCGAAAGCCCGGTGCCGGCGCCGCGCGGGACGACCGGTCGCCGATGGCGGCGTGCGATTTTGACGACCTCGGCAACCTCGGGCGTCGTCGCCGGCAAGACGACGACGCCGGGACGCACGCGCGTTCCGGCGAGCGCATCGCACTCGTACGTCCGCAGATCAGCCGCCTCGGTCAGGCAGTGCCGCGCCCCGACCACCGACGTCAGCTCACGCGTGCAGGCGATCAGGGCTGCGTCTGCGGAGCCGGCGGCAACGGATGAGGCCATAGCGCGACGTTCCGCGCGAGAGGGCCTATGCTCTTCCTGAACTTCCGATCCATCGCGCTCGAAGCTCGATGGTGGCGCGTGAAGCTACGATCGGCAGCTCGGCAATGTCCGATCGACGGCCCGCCTTGGCAGCCGGTACGTGCAGCGCTTATTCCGCAGTCCAGTCCAGCAGCGCTTCGCGTGCGTTCGGCGCGAATTCGGCTCGGGTTTTGATCGCTTCCAGATAGCGGCGCTTGCCCGCGCGGTTGCCTTTGCCGATCATCACCACACCCGCGAGGCGGTTCTGCCGGAAAAAGAGCGCGCGATAGTGCTTCTTGCTGCGGTCGATCTTACGCACCGTCTCGAGATCCGTGCGGTACTCGGGCGAAAGCCCGAACTGCGTGATCGTTTGATTGGTGAACAGCTTTGAAGAATATTCGGGGACGTCGTGGTAGCGTTC
>JALYUD010000048.1 GCA_030853905.1 Vulcanimicrobiota bacterium | reverse complement strand
CTTCGAGCGCCGCGCGGTAGTTCGCTTTCGCCGTTTGGTTGTGCAGCGGAAACGCAACCGTGGCCGAGATCGTGTAGGTCGGATACGTTCCCTCGAATGCCGTTTTATAGGACGTGCCGATGTTGCCGACCGATCCCGGAAAGAGCGGCGCGTTCAAGGCGCCGGGATTGAGCGGCGCTATCGGCGGCGTGCCGGGGGGCGCGCTCGCATTGGCGCGGGCGATCAACTGGTTGAGCGCCAAGACCTCGCCGCCAATGACGGCGATGAACGGATTGGCCGCCGGGTTGGTCGGCACGCCCGCAAAGCCGTTTTCGGTAACCCCGAGGTTGAGATCGACCTCGGGTTTGGTTAAATCGCGCTGGTATGCGATGTCGATGTTAGCCGAGCGCAGATTCTCGCGCAGTTGCGCGACCTCGGGGCGTTGCGCGAGGGCCGCCGTGACCACGGCATTGACTCGGGGCGTAACGCCTTGCACGTCGGGAGGCGTCGTCGGCACGAGGTTTGCCGTCCAGGCGGGATCAGCCGGATCGCTCAGGACCAACATCTTGAGCGAATTCTGCAGGCTTGCGACGTTTTGGATCGCGGAATAGACGTTGTCCTGAAACTCGTTGACCTGCTCGTCCGATTCGACCACGTCGACCGGCGCGGCCGCTCCGCGCCGCACCAGGCGACCGTTGGATGCGCTTTGCGCTTTGGCTTGCCGTAGCGCATCCTCTTGGATGCCGACGTTTTTCCACGCCGAGACGAGGTTGTCGTAGGCGACCGCGACGCTGTCGATCGTGTTCGAGGCGTCGAGCAGAGCGGTGTCGGTCGACAGATCGGCGTTGACTCGAGCGAGTTGGATCGCACGGCGGTTGGCGTCGATCGCCAGACCCCGCGCCAGCGGTTGCGAAAACAGCAGCGCAAGCGCGGTCTGGTAATACGGTTCGTAGCTGTTGGTCGCGATGTTGTTGTCGACGCGCGCCGCCGACGTTGAAAAGTTGAAGGACCCGCCGGTACTGGTCAGCGCCGAAACGGCCGCGTTCGCTCCGGCGGTAATCGTTTGTCCCGGTACGCCGGCCGGACCGCTCTGAAAAACCGAGATCGCGGGAATTTTCGAGAACTGGTACTGCGGCATGAACTGGAACTGCAGATCGTACACGCCCTCGGCTGCGATGACCTGATAGCGCGCGATGCGACGGCCCGACTGCGCGACGGCAAGGTCCGTGTTGCGCAGCAGCGCCATGCCGATCGCCGCTCCGCGCGAGATGCCGACGAACGGCCCGGCGGTTCCGGCGATATTGCCGTTCGGAAGGCTCGGCTTCTGCGGCGGGACGCTCGGTAGTACCGGAACCGGCGGCAGTACGAGGCCTGCGGTGTGCGGCGCCGGACTCGTCATGATATATGGCGTCGCAATTGGGGTCGGCGTCGCGCCGATCCTGAAGTTCGCTTCCGGCGCAGCGGTCGCCATGGTCACGAGGGCTGCGGATGCGATTTGCTTTGGAGTTGCCCTTGCGACGGTCATGCGGTTCGGCGCGGCGGCAATGATCGCGGGCGCGGGCCGTAAGAACGGCGTGGACGCAGCCGCAGGGAGCGCGGCCAGCGCCACAACGACGGCGAGCAACGGCTACTTGACCTTGACCGAGGTTTCGACCGAGAGGCCGGGACGTAACGGATAATCAGCCAAATTGCCGTTACGAACGCGATCGAATACAATGCGTACTGGAAGGCGCTGCGTCACCTTAACGAAGTTACCCGTTGCATTTTGCGACGGCACCAAACTGAAGGAGTTCTGGGACGCCGGCGACAGACTGGAAACGTGGCCGACGAATTTGACGCCGCGATACGCGTCGACGCTGATGTCGACCTCATCGCCGACGTGCATGCGCCCGATCTGCGTTTCCTTGTAGTTGGCGGTGATATAGACGTCGGTCGACGGAATCAACGTCAGCAGCGGGACGCCGACGCCGACCGTCTGTCCGACTTCCACGTCCTTCTCGCCGACGAACGCATCGATCGGCGCCCGGATCTCGGTGTACGATAGGTTGTCGGTGACCGTCTTGAGCGCGGCTTGCAGCGAGCTGATCTGTGCCTTCTGTGCGTCGGCTTGGGCTTGTTCCGCGGGCACCCGGCTCGGTGCGCTGCTCTCCTGATAGTGGCCTTGCGCGGTCGTCAGCTGCGCCCGCTGAACACCCACCTGCGCGAGCTGACTGGAGGCCGCGTAGCGCTGCGCGTCGAGACGCTGCTGCGCCTCCCCGAGCGCCGCTTGGGCCGCCGCGACGTTGGCCTGCGTTTGAGCGTAACTCGACCGCGCAGCGGCCTCCGTCGCACGCGCCGCATCGAGCTGAGAGGCCGCGATATCGCCCGTCGAAACGAGCGACGCGGTGCGCTTCAAGTCCGCATCGGCGCGACGCAAGTTCTGCAGGGCGCCGGGCAATGCATCCTGCGCCGCCCGGACCTGCGCGTCTGCGGCTGCGACGCCGGCTTGCGCGACGGCGATCTGCTGTTGGGCGGAACTTGCATTCTTGTCGGCACTCGTGATGGCGGCTTGCGCCTGAGCGATTGCACCGGTATTTTGCAAATTTTGCGCGGACTGCGTGTCGCGCGTCAAGGCCACGTTTTCTTGCGCGGCGCGCGTCTGCGCGTTTCCGGCCTGCACGGCCGCCAGCGCCTGCGCATAGCGATCGCGCTCACTGGCGGAGTCGAGCACGATCAGCAGTTGTCCGCGGTGCACGTATTGATTCGTGCCGACGAGGATCTTTTGCACCCGCTCGGAGATTTGGCTCGTGACCTGCACTTGCGAGGAATCGACCGTCGCATCGTCGGTCGTTTCATGCGTCGAGGAATACGCCAAATACGGAACGGCAGCCCACACGATCACCAGCACGACGACGATGCCAAGAGCGATCAGGATCAGGCGCAGGGCGGGACTGCGGCCGCCTTGGACGGCGTCGTGCGTTTCGCCGCGCGACCCTGTCGCCGCCGGCGGCGTACCCGGCCGGGTGCCTTCCATTTATTTCCCGTGCGCTCCGTTCAAAAAAACATCGACCATCGTTGCAATCGCTCTCTCCGGCGGCGTATCGGCTACCTCACACCAGAGGCGACGCGCCATCACGTACGAGAAAAACATCGACATGAAGACGCGCGCAAGCCACGCAGGATCGCCTTGTAGCTCGCCCGATTCCACCTTCTGCCCGAAATAGCGCGTGAGGCTCTCCTTCGCCGCGGTCGCCGAGCGCCAGGAGCACAGCTGACCCTCAGGATATGAAATCTCTTCGGCCATGGCAATCTTGATCAAATCTTCTTTGCGCCGCATCGAGTCGATCGCCGAACGGGCAAGCGCGCGTAGCTGCTCCTCGAGCGTCGCGGAGCGCGGCAAGCCGTCGAGCACCTCAGGAATCGACGCCGTATCGTTGTAGTAATCGAGCATCGTCGACAGCAGATGGCCTTTGGTGCCGAAATGCCGAAAAACAGTCGCTTCGTTGACGTGCGCTTCGGCCGCTACCTCACGCGTCGTCGTGCCGCGGCTACCGTGGCGCGCATACAAAGCGCGCGCGGCCGCCATGATGCGCAAGCGCGTTTCTTCGGTGCTGCTGCGCGCGTCGCCGAGCGCCTCGGTGCTGCCGTTCCGCTCTACGCCGGATGCTTCATTCGATGTTGTGAGCGTGCGCGACGTCATCGAGGCCTCACGCAACTAGGCGGTCCGAGGGGTGTTCGACTGTGAAAACTTTGTCGAGTGCCGTCACCCGCAAGGTGTCGGTGATCTGCCGCCGTCCTGCCCGCAAGAAGACGCTTGCCGTCCGTTCCCGAGCATGCCGTAGAATCGCGATAAGGCTGGCGATCAACGGCGAATCGAGCACCTCGACCCCGTCGAGATCGATGCGCACGTTGTTCGCGCCGTCGTCGACGGCGGCCGCGACTCGGCAACGGAAGGCGCTCAAGTCGGGCGGCGAAGAGCGCTTCGGGGGTGAGAACGTGATCGGTTCTGGGTGCGACACAAAAAACTTTCGGTGGGCGCAAGCACTTGCTCGCACAGCATATCACGGCGTTCTTGTACATGCAAGTACATGCTTGCGGCTCGGTCAGCGCGTACTCGTGCCCTTGCTCGATCCTACGCTGCCGTCAGTTTTGTGTCGGCAGACGAATGACCGACTGGCCCAGGGCGCAACGTCGCATTATGGTGCCGCGCGGTGGACCTGAGGTGAGCGCGGATAAGCGCGATGCCGTTCTGCGTTTGGCCCGCGAGACCGGCCTTGGCCGCGCGTCCATTGCCGTTCGTACCCTCGCTGCTTCCGGCGCGAGTGCCGCCACCGTCGATCTCGATTCCGCCCGCGCGATCTATCCAGCCAGCATGCTCAAGACGCCGATCGCAATGGTGCTGGCGCGACAGATTTCCGCCGGGATTCGCCGGCGCGAGGACACGACCGTCATCGCGTCTGAGAACATGACGGCGAATGACGCGCCCTCGCCGCTCGCTCCGGGCTATCGAACGACGATCGGCGACCTGGCCGACCGCATGGTGGCGCGCTCGGACAACGTTGCGACCAACGTCTTGATCGACGTCCTCGGGCGCGAGACGCTGACCGCCGGCTGCCATGAACTGGGCTTGGGACGGACTTCCGTGCACCGCAAACTTTCGGGCTCCCTGCCGCTTATCGACGATCCGGCAGCGACGGGGCGCAACAGCCATCCGGCCTGTGATGCGGCTCGTGCCTTCGAACTGATCTCAGCCGAAAGCCGGGACGGGTTCGCTTGGGTCTACGATGCGCTGCGCGCGCAGATATGGAACGGTAAGCTCAGCCCGGGCTTTGATGCATCCGACGTTTTCGCCCACAAGACCGGCGACACCGACGAGCAGTCGCACGACGGCGGCATTCTGAGCTTGCCCGACGGCCGCCGTTTCATTATCGTCGTCTACACCGAAGCCGGCGCCGACCCGCACAGCGACGCCGCGTTCACCGCCTTCGCGTGCGGCTTGCGTGTGCTATTGGCCGACCCAGACCTGCACTCGTCGCCCGTCGGAGTTCCGGCAAGCGATGGGCGGATCGGCCCGGGGCACAACACCACAGGTTCGAAGCAGTCGAATCCATAGCTTGATAAGAAGCGACGGCGGCGTATCGTCGCCACGATCCGCTGCGACGCGCGTAGCGGCCGCGGGCGAATCAGCCGAGCATCCCGCTCTCATGGCGCGTGAGGCGCCATCGCCCGGACGCTGCGGGCCGGCGCTGCGCGGGCAGATCATATTCGCTGCCGCCCTCCTGATCGGGGCCGCGTTGACGCGACTGAGCGACTGGCTCTTGCCGGTCGAAGATCCCGACGTCGGCGTCTACCTGCACGTCGCTCTCGCGTGGCTGCACGGCCATCTTCCCTATCTCGTGGCGTGGGAATATAAACCGCCCGGTCTCTTTGCCGTCTATGCCGTCGCCTTGCGCGTTTTCGGCGATCGACCAACCCTCGCCGTACAATCTTTAGCAACCTTAGCAACCTGGGCGACGGCGCTGGCGCTGTGGCGAATGGGACCGCTCGTCGACCCAGCCGGCGGCGCACGAACCGGGCGCTACGCCGCGATCTTCGCCGTGCTGCTGTCGCCGGAAAACGAGGGGTATCTCGGCGACACCGAGGTGCTCTTCGTGCCGTTCATCGCTTGGGGTCTGTTCTTAGCGATGAGGCGACCACGCGCATTGCGAACGGCACTGTGGTGCGGACTGCTCTGCGGCGCAGCGTTGCAAATGAAGCTAACGGCTCTGCCGCTAATCCTTCCGATCGGCTTCATCCTCGTTCGCTACGCACGCAGGCCGCTGGCAACGGCTGCCCTCGCTGCCGCCGCTACACTCGCTCCATTCGGGGTGGAAGCTGCGTTCTATGCCGGCGCCGGCGCGTCGACCGCCCTTTGGGATGCAAACGTGGGAGCCACTTGGCGCCGTTTTGCCGGTTTGCACCAAGGCATCGTGACGGAAAACGTCGAGTGGCTCTGGCGACAACTGCGGATCATGGCCCCACCGCTCGAACTCACTGCCGTCGCCGCAGCGCTGCGTTGCCGCGACGCGGCGGCGTTCGCCGCGACCTGGGGCTGGCTCGTAGCCGCCCTCATCGCTGTACTCGGACCGGGTGAATTCTACAACCGGCAATTCGTGCTCGTTCAGGCCCCCGTCGCGTTGCTCGGCGCGATCGGGCTGCGCATGGCAACCGACTGGACGGGACGGCGCGCCGGCATGGTCGCCGTTCTCGTCTTCGTCGCGACGTTCGCGCTCCACGATTATTGGAAGAGCGAACAAGCCTTCGTGCGGGTGCAGCATTGGGACGTACTCGGGCAGCGCTCGTGGCGCGAACCCGGCTACGATCGCGACCTCGCACTGCTGCGCCGCTTCAACGTGCATTCATCGCTCTACGTCATCGAACTGACCCCGTTACTGTACGATGCCGTCGGCGCCGCAGCTCCGACGCGCTTTGCCGATTCCGATCTGTTGCTGGAAAAACGCTTGCAACCGATGATCGGCCAAAACGAAGCGCACGAACTGGTACGCATCTTCACGCGCGAACCCCGCTTCGTGATCGTCGGCGGCCGACTGTCGGAAGCGCGCTTCGATCGGCACGCCGTGGCGTTCGTGCACGCGCAACTCGCTCGCGAGTATCGCGCCGCGGGAAGTAGCGGGTACGCGACGCTCTACGAGCGGCGCACGCCTACTGTCCCTGCCAAGAGGTGAACGATACCGGTTTTCGGTACGGCGGTCCCGCTTCGAGCGTGATGTCGGTGTGCTGGGCGAGTGCGATCGTGCGTGGATTTCCATGATACGGCATTCCGTCGACGTAGATGCGCAGTTGACCGCGGCGGATGCGCGCGGGGCCGACGGCGGTCGGTGAAAGCGGCTGTCCCCACACGTCGAAGAAATTGCCGAGGGTGAACGAGCGAAAGACCGGCGACTCGACGTGAATGACGCCGTCCGGCGTATGGGTGTGAATCCAGTACAGGCAGTTGCCGAACAGGGGACGGCCGACATCGTCGGGGATCGGCACCGGCTTCCCGTGCGAGAACAGCGCGAGGTGCTGGTGAATGTGAAAAACCGCCCCCTCGGCTTGGTCGCAGCGGATGCCGTCGACCGTGCTGCCGCTCGGCGCTTGCGCGGCGGCGAATCCGCCCGATGTTGCGGCTAACGCAACCGCAAGCACGGCGCGCGCAATGAAGCGCGGCGTGGATGGATTGCGTCGAGTCGCTGTTTGCCCATCGGGGCGGTCTGTGGGGGGCACGTTCATAGAGCGTCATTCTCCGTCAGGGCGGGTGATGAAGATCGGCGCTCGTAGCGCGCAAGAATTTCTCGTGCCAGCGCGATCGCTTCGGAACGAACCGCTGCCGGTTCGGTGATTTCGGCTTCGGCGCCCCACTTCATCGCCCACCGCACGAATTCGCTCGGATCCGCGACGACGTACGCGATCTCGACGCCGCCTTCGGGGAGATCGGCGAAGGTGCGCTCGCGCACGACGCGGTCGGCCCGCGCGGCACGCGCTACCACGGCGGAATAGCGGACCCGCACGACGACGGCCTCGCCCGAATAGATGCCGCTGACCGAGCGCGCCGCAAATGCTTCGATATCGAAGTCCTCCGGCAAGGTGTAGCGCTGCGGCATCATGCGCGGCGCCGAGACGTTATCGAGCGCGAAGACCCGCTTGTCGCCGCGTCCTCGATCGAATGCCACGGCATACACGCGGCCTCCGGAAACGACGAAGCCGTATACGTCGACGTACCGTTGCGAACGACGGCCGGATTTGTCGACGTAAGCGAAGCGTACGCTGCGACGTTCGCGTTGCGCTTTTTGCAAGAGTTCGAAGTGTTCGCTGCCTTCACCGTCGAGTTGCGGATCGGCAAGATGAACGCGCACGGTAGGTTTAGCAGCGGCGCGTCCTGCGCCGTTGCCGGTAACTGCCGTCAGCTTCTCGGCCATCTCGTCCATCGACGAGCCGATCGTGCCGCCGAGCGAGTTGGCGATGCCTTTGAGTGCGAGCAGTCCGAATAACTCCTTACCCGAAAGCTCGAGGCGGCGCAGCGAGTAGCCCGCTTCGAAGCCGTACGTGCCGCTAGCGCGGTCGTAGCGCCACGGAAACCCGGCATCCGACAGGGTCGAGAGGTAACGACGGATCGTGCGCGTGCTCGGCGGCTCTTCGGGGTCCAGTTTTCCTTTGAGCGCGTCGAGCGAAGAGCGGCCCTCATCGATCGCGGCGAGCAGCCGCAAGAGCAGCGCGATCTTCGGCATCGCCATCCGTTCCATGGTTACGGCGCGAGCACGGAAAGTCTTGGCGGCGAAGTCTTAATTATTTAGTTGACAAGTCCGCGAGGACGGTTTAGGATGGCCGCATGAGCATGCCATCCACCTCGCTCCGCTTCGCGCGCGGCCTGCCGCTTCTCATCCTGATCGCGATAGCAGTGTGGTCTGCGCCGGCCTTGGCAGAGCGGACACGCGACGTCGATCTGCGCGCGCCGCTGAGCTCCGGGGCGACCCTCGAGATCGATGACGTCAATGGCTCAATCGCCGTGACGCCGACCGCGGGCGGCAACGTGATGGTTCACGCGCACGCCAGCACGGACGGCGCCGATCCTGGTCCGGTCGTTCGCACCAGCCGCAGCGGCAATCGGCTCATCGTGTGCGCCGTCTTCCCGGGCGACGAGGGGAGCGATGCGAACGGCTGCTCGCACAACCACATGGGCGGCAACGACGACCACTTCCGGGTCGATCTCCGCGTCGGCGTGCCGCGCGGCATCGCGGTCGACGCTCACAACGTCAATGGTCCCGTCAGCGCGACCGGACTGGGTGGGATAGTCAACGTTTCGGACGTCAACGGCGCGATCACGATCCGTACGAAGAGCAACGCCGGCGCCTCGAACGTCAACGGCGCGATCGAGGCAAACTTTTCGCCGCGGGGCAATGCGCGGTTCACGACCGTCAATGGACCGGTTACGCTGATCGTGCCGACCGGCGCCGATGCAACCTTCCGGGCCGATACGCTCAGCGGCGCAATCTCGAGCGACGGTGTCGACCTCAGTACGCATAACGGACAGTTCGTCGGCCACTCGGCGACGGCGACCTTGGGCGCGGGACACGCTCGCATTTCGGTGCACACCGTCAACGGTGCGGTGCGCTTGGAACGACGCTGATGGCGCGGCGCAAGTCACCGACCTTGACCGAAGCGGAGTTGCGTTTGATGGACGTGCTGTGGTCGCGCGCCGGCGCAACGGTCAACGACGTCGTCGCGGCGCTCGGAGATCCACCGCTTGCGTATAATACGGTGCTGACCACGCTGCGCATCCTGGAGCGTAAAGGCTACGTCGAGCACCGCGAGTCGGGAAGAGCCTTCGTGTACGCCGCACGCGTCGGCCGCGACGAAGCGCGGACGAGCGTGATCGATTACGTCGTCTCTCGCTTCTTCGATAATTCGCCGCGCGCGC
>JALYUD010000042.1 GCA_030853905.1 Vulcanimicrobiota bacterium | reverse complement strand
ATTCGCTCGTGTTCCGCTTGGAGTATGGGCATTTCCGGATGCTCTTCACGGGTGATGCCGGCGCGGAAACCGAGGACCGCCTCCTGCGGCACGGCGACGACCTGCGAGCCGACGTTCTGAAAGTCGGTCATCACGGCAGCGCCTACGGCACCACGCCCGCGTTTCTCCAGGCCGTGTCGCCTCACGCGGCCATCATCTCCGTCGGACGCGACAACCTTTTCGGCCACCCCTCGCCGCTAACGCTGCGCGCGCTCGAGGATAGCGGCGCGCGCGTCTACCGTACCGACGAAGATGGTGCGGTCACCGTGGAAACCAACGGAACGACGACAAGCGTCGGCGCCTTTCTAGCCTCGCCGAGCGACCGCTGAATTTGAACGTTGCGGCTTAGTGGTGCATGCCGGGGCCCATGCCCCAAGCGCCGTGTTCGGACGGCCGCAGACTACCGCAACCGGCTTAGAAGAGCCTGAGGATGAGCCGATGGAGCGGCGCGGTGAAACGATCGAGCCGCTCTTCCTTCAGCTTTGTCATCCATCTCGCCGCGTCGCGGCTTGGGCCGACAGTGGTAAAAACGGTGCGCTTTCGTTCACGACGTCGGCACGCTGCGACCGCCGACGCTGGGGTGAACGATCCGCCTCGCTTGCGATAAAGAACTCGGCACGGGCCGCCGATGATCTAGGCGTACGATTCCTTCGAGCGGCGGACGCAAGACCGAGCGCAGTACGTTGCGCGACCCGGCCATGGCGCCCGCCTGCTCGTCACCGCTCGAGGCCGCCTTGTGAACAGTCGCCGAATCACTATGATCATCGCCGTCGTCGTCGCCGTTGCGGCGGGTTTGCTGACGGTGCGCTTCTTGGCTGGGGTCGATCATTCGGCCCAGCCGACGGTCGCCGAATCCAAGCCGGTTCTCATCGCCAGCGTCGACATCCACGCTCGCGAGAAGATCACTCCTGCCATGCTGACCAAGACTACGAAGCCGGTCACGCAGATCGAGCCCGGGGCACTGGCGGACCCGCACGCCGCCGAAGGCGACCTCGCCTTGGTGGAAATCCGCGAGGGTTCGACGATCACGGATTCCGAGGTCGGACAACCGGCACAGGTCGGCATTACCGCCAAGCTGCGACCGGGCATGCGCGCGGTCTCGATCCCCATGGACCTGGTCAAGTCGGTCTCGGGCCTGGTCGAGCCGGGCGACAGGGTCGACGTGATGGCCTCGCTCGTCCACGGCAACAAGAACCCCCCTACCCGGACGATCATCCGGGGTGCCCTCGTCCTGGCCGTCAACACGGACCTTGAACCGAACCCCGAACCAAGCAGCCAACCGGGGGGCGGGCCCCCGAGCGGTCCGAGCGCTCCCGAAGTCGTCACCTTGGCGGTCACCCCCGACCAAGCCGATCTGTTGACCTTTGCCGATTTTAATACGACCTTGCGGCTGGCGCTCCGGTCGCCGAACGAGCCCGTGCGCAGCTACGGCGCCGAGCCGCTCGAGATGCCGACCGATACTCCGGCCGCGCCCCCGCCGGCTAACGTCGCTCCGCCGAGTAATGCCGTTCCGCCGCCGGCGGCGCCCGCTCCCGCACCTACGATGCCCGTCCACAAGCCGAGCGGAATCACGGTAATCGAGGGCGACGAGATCGTCGGAGCAACGCACTGAGCAGCACCGCCTTCCTCGTCGTCGCCTCGAAGGGCGGTTGCGGAGCCACGACCTTGGCGCTCGATCTGGCGCGAGCAACGGCACGGCTAGGGCACGGAGCGACGGTTGTCGACGCCGACCTCAGCGGCCACCGCAGCGTGGGCGAGCTGAGCGACGGCATTCACGCGCTCAACATCAACCGCAGCAACTCGATCTATGCCGTGGCACGCGTCGGCAACGTCGAGGTCGTCGAGCTGGTCGATAAGTATGAAGACGCCTTTGCGCTGCGCCGCAACGACATTGCCGAACTCGCCGGGCGGCTCATAACGCAGGGCAACGGGCTGGTTTTCATCGACGCGCCGCGACCGGCGGGCGACGTAATTCGGCCGCTCGTAAAAGCCGCCTCGCGCGTCCTCGTCGTCATGGAGCCCGACATGCTCGGCACGTCGGCGACGCGCGTAACGGTGCGCGACCTCTCCAAGCTCGGAATCCCGAGCAAAGCAATTTGGCTCGTCGTCAATGCGCGGCAGGGAAAGGGCGGCATCGCCGCGCGCGAGTTGGAGAAGATTTTCGCCATCCCGGTCGCCGCCGAGGTGCCAAGTCAGCGCGACCGCCGCGCGTACGACAAAGCGATCGAAACCCTGGCGCGCAAGGCCTTCGAAGCGCCCCCCGAAGCGCCGTTCACCCATCTGACGCGGACCCTGTCCGCGAGCGGCGCGGCTTCTGCTGCGAACTCTTCCGATTCGGCTGCGGAGGGGGACGAGCCCACCGTCGCCGCCGTCGACGAAGCGGCGACGGCCCGCAAAGCCCAGCTCGAACGTCATACCAAGATTCGCCAAGAGATCAACGAGACGATGGTTTCCCGCGTCGATCTGGTCGCTGCCAGTCGCGGCCACAGCGACGGCGAAAAGATCTCCAAGCTGCGCGAAACGATCGACGCAATCATCTCAGAAATTTTGGAAGGCCGCAGCGATATCGGCGACCTGAGCCTGGGCGATCGTGCTCGGCTCAAACAAGAGATCATCGACGAACAGCTGGGACTGGGGCCGCTCGAAGATTTGATGCGCGATCCGGCCGTTTCCGAGATCATGGTCAACGGCGCCAAGCGCATCTATGTCGAGCGTGCCGGCAAGCTGACGCTCTCCAATCGAACGTTCAACGACGACCGCCACGTGCGCCTCGTCATCGAACGAATCGTTGCGCCGATCGGGCGCCGCATCGACGAATCGTCGCCGATGGTCGACGCGCGCTTGCCTGACGGCTCGCGCGTCAACGCGATCATCGAACCGCTGTCGCTCAAAGGCTCGACCTTGACGATCCGCCGCTTCGGCACCAAGCGTCTCGGTATCGAGGACCTCGTTCGCTTCGGTTCGCTCCCGCAGGATGCGGTCGGATTCTTGAAAGCGACGGTCGAGGGACGGCTCAACGTCGTCGTCAGCGGCGGTACCGGCACCGGAAAAACGACGTTCCTCAATATCCTTTCGAACTTCATCCCCGAGACCGAACGCATCGTGACGATCGAAGACGCCGCCGAGCTTTCGCTCAACCAGGATCACGTCGTCAGCCTCGAAGCCCGTCCGGCCAACATCGAAGGCCGCGGCGCCATCCATATCCGCGATCTCGTCAAGAACTCGCTGCGCATGCGCCCCGACCGGATCGTCGTCGGCGAGTGCCGCGGCGGCGAAGCGCTCGACATGCTGCAGGCGATGAACACGGGCCACGACGGCTCGCTGACGACCTTGCATGCGAACACGCCGCGCGATGCCTTGGCGCGTCTCGAAACGCTGGTTTTGATGGCCGGCTTCGACCTGCCCGTCAAAGCGATCCGCGAGCAAATCGCGAGCGCCGTCGACGTGATCGTGCAGATCGAACGCATGCGGGACGGCTCGCGCAAGGTCGTCAGCATCACCGAAGTCGTCGGCATGGAAGGCGACATCGTCACGATGCAAGAGATCGTACGCTATCAGCCGCGCGGCCTCAACGAAGACGGCAAGATCATCGGCGACTTCCAGTACACGGGCGTCCAGCCGCACTACATGCCGCGCTTCGAGGAAAACGGCGTGCAGTTCGACGTGCGCGAGCTGGCCAAGCTGCAGCAGGCGACGGCGACATGGTAGGCATCTTCCCGTACGCGATCGGTGCGAGCGTGTTCAGCATGATCGCGCTGCTCGTCTACTCGACGGATTTCGATCTGCGGACCTTCGCGGGAAAATACTCCGAAGGGTTCCGCAAAGACATCGACCGCGCCGACATGACGGTTTCCGCGGCGGACTATCTGCTCGGGGCCCTTGCGGCGGGCGCCGTCTTGTGGCTGCTCGTCGTTTTCGGGCTGCATCAAAAACTCGTGATCGCGCTGCTCGCGCTGCCCGTCTGCGAAGCCGCCGCGATCTTGATCGGTTTGATGTACCTGCGCTTCCGCGGTGGCATGCGTCTAAAGAAGTTCGGCGATCAACTCGAGATGGTCTTGCGCACGATCTCGGGCGCCGTGCGCGTCGGCGTCGGTTTGCGGCAAGCGTTCGTCATCGTGATCGAAGAGCTCCCCAACCCGGCGCGTAAAGAGTTCCGGCGAGTCGTCGGCCGCACGAACATCGGCATTTCGCTCGTCGACGCGCTCGACGAAACGGCCAAGTCGATCCCCGGCAACGAGATGAAGATGTTCGTCAAGGTCGTGCGCGTGCAGCAGCAGACCGGCGGTGATCTCGCCTCGGTGCTCGAAACGCTTGCGGCGACGATCCGCGACCGCAGGCGGGTCATGCGCAAGATGAGCTCGCTGACCGCGCAGGGCCGCTTCGGAGCGTTCATCATCGGTGCTCTGCCGGTCGGCATCGGGCTGTTCGTCATCGGAACCCAACCCGACATGGCGGCAGCGCTGCTGCATACAATGCCGGGTTACGGCATTCTCGGGCTCGCCGGCGGGCTCGAAATCATGGCGATCATCTCGCTCGCCAAGATCCTACAGTTGGACGTGTAGGGGAGCACCGGCGATGATTTTGGGCGTTCACCTCGTCGTCGTTTTGATCGGAGCGGCGTTCGCGTTTTCGATCGGCACGCTCGTCTATTCGCTGATCCCGGTCAAAAGCGACATCGCCAAACGGCTCGAGCGCGTCGAAGCGTTGGCCTGGGACGGCAGCGGCAGCCGCAGCGAAATCTTTGCCAAGATATTCAACCGCGAACAGCGCACCCGCTTACGCCAGAAGCTCGACGAAGCGGGCTGGTACACGGTCACGCCCGCCAAGATGGCATTGCGGCAAGTCGCCTTCGGGCTGCTCGCGCTCACCGTCGGACTCTTCTACGTGACGGCCATGGGCGACGGTCCGATGTGGTACGTGGGCGTGCTGGTCGTCACGGTGCTCGGCGCATACCAGCCGCAGTCGCGTCTGTCCGGCGCGATCAAAAAACGAAAGGTCGCGATCCAGAAAGCGTTGCCTGACTTTTTGGATATGCTGGCGTCGACGGTTTCGGCCGGCCTCGCCTTCAACGCGGCGCTGGCCTACGCGCAAGAAGTCGCGCAGGGACCGCTGGGCGAGGAGATCAAGGCTTCACTCTCCGAGGTTCGACTGGGCCGTTCGCGCGCCGATTCGTTGCGTTCGATGGCCGCCCGCGTACGGCAAGAGCAGTTGTCGTCGGTCGTAACGGCCGTCGTCCAAGCCGAACGCCTGGGGTCCAACATGTCGCTCGTCCTGCGCGAACTCTCCGAGGAGGTTCGTAACCGGCGCATGATGCGCGCCGAAGAACTTGCCAATTTGATGCCGACCAAGATGGTCATACCGATGGCGCTCTTCATGCTGCCGGCGCTCTTCGTCATGATCTTCGGCGGCGTCGTTGCCGAGTTCTTGTCCAAACCGCCGGGGTAACCATGACCCAACCGTTCTGGGTTCTGGCGCTGTGCTGGATCGTCTTCGCCGGGCAAGCGTATCTGATCGTACGCTTCAGCGAACGCTTCATGCGGCCGCGGCACAATGCTATGCCGAACGCGCCAGCCGGCGATGCCGCGCCGTACGCGCCGACCGACGATCGTGTGCTCGGTGGGCTCGCGGCGGCCACCGGCTTCGTCGGCGTCTGGCACTTTGCGCACGGCGCTCCACTGCTCGGGCTGGTCCTGCTGGCGGCCGTCTGCACGACGCTCGACTTTGCCTGTTGTTCGGATCTGCGCACGCGTCGCGTGCCGGCGATGCTGACGATTCCCGCGATGCTCGTCATCGGCGCCGTCGACATCGCCGGCGGCAACTGGCCCGCGGTCCTGGCCGGCCTCGCCATCATGTTGCCGTTCGCGCTCGCTGCCTTGAAATCTAAGGGCCGGTCGGCCGGTTTCGGCGATGTCGCGCTCGTCGGTCTGGGCGGTTTCGCGCTCGGTCTCGAGCTCGGCATCCTGGCAATTGCGGCCGCGTGCTTCACCGCCGCCGGCGTCGGTCTCGCCCGTAAACGCCGCGGCGACACGCTACCGTTTGCGCCGTACCTCGCGCTCGCCGTTCAAGCGGCCCTGTTCTTGCCGGCGCTGCACTGATCCGTCGCTTCCTTTTCGTATCCGCGACGGCTGATGGCGTTTACGGCTTCGGGTTCAGGTCGTCGGCCTT
>JALYUD010000040.1 GCA_030853905.1 Vulcanimicrobiota bacterium | reverse complement strand
ACCGTACGTCGTTCTGCATCCGACGCGCGGCATTTCGGCCGAGCGTGACCGCTGGCCCGTTCGAACCCTCGGCAGACTCGCGCGCGAACTCGCGGGGTCGCCGTCGGGGGCAGCGACGAGCGTGATCGTGAGCGGAAGTGAAGCCGATCGTCCGCTCGTCGAACCGATCGCACAGCTTGGCGGCGCCGTGTCCTTTGCGGGGCGCACGTCGCTCGGCGAATTCGGCGCGCTGGCCGCCGGGGCGCGCGCGGTCGTGGCGATGGATTCAGGCCCGATGCACATCGCCGCCGCGGTCGGTGCGCCGACGCTCGGCATTTTCCCCCTTCGTTCGGATGAGCCGTCGCGCTGGGCGCCGCTCGGTCCGCATACCGCGATCCTGCGCGGAACCTATCCCTGCCCGCCGTCGCACCGCAAAGAGACGTGTCCCGATTTTGCGTGTGTCGATGCGCTCGAAGTGCCGCGCGTGTTAGCGGCGCTCGACGGTCTGCTGGCGCGCGGGCGCGAACGTCGTGGCGATGCGTTGACATGACGCTGCCGTTGCGCGCGACGATTCAACTGTGCACCTATAACCGTGCGCATCTGCTGGGCCGCGTGCTCGATGCGTGTTTCGAACAGACCGTGCCGCGCGACTGCTATGAAGTCGTGCTGGTCGACGACGGCTCGGCGGACGACACGCCGCAGGTGATCGCCGCGGCGCAAGCGCGAGCCGCCTGTCTGTTCACGGTCGTCGTGCAGTCTAACGCCGGATTGGCGCGCGCGCGCAATGCCGGCATCGCGCGGGCCAGGGGCGAGCGGATCATCTTCATCGACGATGATGTGCTGCCGGTCCCGTCGTTCGTCGCCGCCCACCTAGCTTCGCACCGTCGCGCTCCGCGGGCGATCGTGCGCGGCGCCGTGATCAACAGCGAGAGTTTCGAGCGCTTGCCGACGCCGACGTGGAGCCTGGCGAATTACTCCGGCAATTTCTTTTGGACGTCGAACGTTTCGGTGCCGCTGGCGACCTTGCGGAGCGTCGGCAACTTCAGCGAGGCGTTTCGCGAGTACGGTTGGGAAGATATCGAACTGGGTCTTCGCTTGCGCGCCGCCGGGGTGCGCGCCGTGTTCAACCGGTACGCCCTAGCCTTTCACTACAAGCCGCGCCCGGGCAGCAGCGACATCGCCGGCATGCTGCGGCGCGCGCGCGCACAGGCGCGAACGGCCGTGCAACTGCGCCGCATGCATCCGAGCTGGCGCGTACGCTTGGCGACCGGCGAAGACCCGCTGCAACTCGCGCTGCACCGCGCCTTCCGCGCCGCAGGCGTCCTCGAACGATTGGAGCGGCGGATCGGCAGCGAGGGCGTCATCCATGGCGCGGCCGGTCGTGCACTGGAGAACGCCGACGAATCCGCCGCAAGCGATATGGTCCTCGATAGGCCTCGCCTGCGTGCTGTGCGAGCGCTCGAGCGCGAGACATATTTCCGGGAACTGAACGCGGCGCGGTCGCCCGCAGCAGACGAGCGGGACGCGTGAATATCGTGCTGACGCGGCTCGACCGAGTCGGCGATCTCGTTCTCTCGACGCCGGCCATTGCCTCGGTCCGCCGCTCGTGGCCGGACGCTCATGTGACGATCGCGTGCAGCGCCTATAATGCCGTCGTCGTGCGGCGCAATCCCGACCTCGACCAAGTCGTCGTCGCGGACGAGCCGCCAGCGTCGGTCGGTCGCCGTTTTCGCGGGCAGTGCGACGTCGCGATTGCGCTCGCGCCGCGCGCTGCCGATTTCGCGCTCGTCGGCGCCACTCGTGCGCCGGTGCGTGTCGGTTACACGTATGTGCGTCGTCGCTTCGCGCGGCTGACGGCGCGACTGTATCTAACGCGTCTGGGCATCTCGGAAGCGGACCCGGATCTCTCCGAGCGCGATCCGGCGCGCATCGTGCGCCATGAGGTCGAGCAGGTCGTCGATCTGGTGCGGCTCGCCGGTGGAACGCGTTTCGCCAAAGACTTGGTTTTGCCGATCGACGACGAGGACCGTGCTGCCGTAGCCGGCGTGCCGGCGGCCGGCATCGCGGTTCATCTGGCGGCGCGCTGGTTTCGCGACGGCAGCAGCTTCGCGAGCACCTCACGGCTGATCGCGGAACTGCGCCGCTTCGGGCTGCCGGTGGTCCTAACGTACGGCGGGGATGTGCGCGCGGAAGCGCTTCTTCTGCGCGACGCGGGTCTCGCTGACGCGCTCGTCGGCGGCCTCGACTTCTCGCGCTGGGCTGCAGTCTTCGAGAAAAGCCGAATCATTCTGACCGTCGACACCGGCGCGACGCATGTTGCGAGCGCCGTCGGGAGGCCGACCGTCGTCCTCTTCGAACACCGCTACTTTCACCTCAGCTCACAAGAGTGGTCGCCATATCGCGTGCCGTCGGTCTGTCTGCGTAAGCCGGCCGGCGATGCGCCGGCGGAGCTGGCAAGGTCGCGGGCCTCGATCCTTGCGGCGGTCGGCGAGCTGCTCGACGCGTCGGCACTCCCCGGATCCTCGCGGGCTTCATCGCAAAAGATATGATCCACCATCGCATGACATGACGCGCACGATCAATGAAGTCGGCGCGGCCGCGGAAGCCGATCCGAAGGCGCGCCCGGAGATAACGGTCGTCATACCGACGTACAACCGGCTCGACACGTTACGCGAAGTGATTCCGTCGCTGCTTGCTCAAGAGCTCGGAACGCGGCCTTACGAGATCGTCGTCGCCGATTCGAATTCAAACGACGGGACGCGCGAGTATCTCGATTCCGTGGCGCGAAATGATCCGCGCATGCGTCACCTTCCCGGCGCCTACAGCGGACGTGCGGCGGCACGCAACGCCGGCATCGCCGCCGCGCGTGGGCAGCTGGTGCTGTTCACCGATGCCGACATCATCGCCGCGCCCGATCTACTCGCGCGCCACCTCGCGCGCCATCGCGACGATCCGAGCGCCGCCGTCGTCGGCATGGAGTTACAGGTCGCTTCGTACGCGGAGTACGAGCGTTTGCGCGACGATCCCACGAAGCGCCGGCCGCTGCATCCGCCCAAGCGCAAGCACCTCTCGTGGCTGTACTTCTTGACCGGGAACGCCTCGGTCCATAAGCGCGATCTCATGCGCGTCGGTTGTTTCGACGAGTCGTTCACGGGCTACGGTCACGAAGATCTCGAACTCGGGTACCGCTTGCAGCACGCGGGCCTCCGCCTCGTGTACGAACCGCGGGCGGTCGATTTTCATTGGCATCCCGTTCCCTACCAGGAGCAGAAGTCGAAGATGACCCTGGCCGGCCGCTCGACCGTGCGCTTCTACCGCAAGCATCCGCGCTTCGGCGTGCGTGCGCGGTTGGGGATGACGCCGCTTTCGCTTGGTCTGCACGCGTTGCTGCGGCAGGCGCCCGCACTCGTGCAGGCGCTCGAACGCCGTGCGGCGCGGGGACCCGGTGTGGCCCGCGAACTGGTGCTGCAATATCACTACGTCAACGGCATCAAAGAGGCGCTGCGGCAACGTGGTTGATAAGGTGTCGTGCGGCGCTCTCGCTCTCGATCGTGTCGGTGCGCGCGTCGAACTGCGCGGCTGGGTCAATCGGCGGCGTGATCATGGCGGCCTGATCTTTGTCGACGTGCGCGATCGTGACGGGATTACACAGGTCGTCTTTGCACCCGCGGCGGCTGGGATGTTTGCAATTGCGGAGTCCTTGCGTAGTGAAGACGTGATCGCGGTGAGCGGGATGGCGCGGGAACGGCCGCCCGGTACCGAAAACTTCAAGATAGGCACCGGCGCGGTCGAACTCGCGGCCGAGGAGCTGCTCGTGCTGGCGCGTTCGGAAACACCGCCCTTTCCGCTCAACGTCGATTCGGACGTCGATGAAGCGCTGCGCCTGAAGTACCGCTATCTGGACCTGCGCCGCCCGCGGATGCAGCGCAATCTGACGATCCGCCACAAGCTCGTCAAGGCGATGCGCGATTTCTTCGATGCGCGTGATTTTCTCGAGATCGAAACGCCCGCGTTGATCAAGTCGACGCCCGAAGGAGCGCGCGAGTATCTCGTGCCTTCCCGCCTCTCGCCCGGCGAAGCCTATGCGCTTCCGCAGTCGCCGCAGATGCTCAAACAGCTGTTGATGATCGGCGGCATCGGCCGTTACATGCAGATCGCGCGCTGCTTTCGCGACGAAGATTCACGCGCCGACCGGCAGCCGGAATTTACGCAACTCGACGTCGAGCTGTGCTTCGCAACCGAAGACGACGTGACCGCCCTGATGGAAGACTGCATCTGCGAGGTCTGGCAACGGGCGCTCGGCATCGCGCTCGACCGGCCGCTACCGCGCTTGACGTACGCCCAGGCGCTGCGCGACTACGGCAGCGACAAACCCGATTTGCGTTTCGGGCTGCCCCTCGTCGACGTGGCGCCGGCCTTCGCGGGAACGCCGATCGGCTTTCTCGCCGAACACGCGCGCAGCGACGCGAGCCGTATCATCGCCGTGCGCTATCCCGGCGGGGCGGCGCTGTCGCGGCGGGAGTTCGATGCGCTGACCGAAGTCGCGAAAGGTTTCGGCGCGGGTGGGCTCGTCTGGATTTCTTTCGGCGCAAACTACGCCGCGACGTCCCCTGACGAGAACGAAGCCGCCCCAGATGCTGCCCGCGGCGCCGACTGGAAGTCCTCGATCGCAAAGTTGCTCGATGCCGCGACCGTTGCGCACGTCGCCCGCCTGACCGGCGCGGCACCGAACGACGCGCTCCTGCTCGTTGCCGGAGGGCGCGAGCACGCTAGCGATGTCGCCGCGCGTCTGCGTCTGCACGTCGGCGAGCGGTTGGGTTTGCGCGATCCGGCGGCCTTCGCGTTCTGCTGGGTCGCCGGCTTCCCGCTGTTCGAACGCGACCCCGACACGAACGCCGTGGTGTTCACCCACCATCCGTTTACGGCGCCGGCGCCCGGCCAAGAAGCGCTTATCGACACGGACCCGCTCGCCGTGCGCGCGCAGCACTACGATCTCGTGCTCAACGGCTTCGAGCTCGGCAGCGGCTCAATCCGCATTCACGACGTCGAGCTGCAGCGCAAAATTTTTCAGATACTCGGCCATAGCGACGGGCAGATCGAAGAACGCTTCGGATTCTTCATGGAGGCGTTGCGTTTCGGCGCCCCCCCGCACGGCGGCATGGCTTGGGGCATCGATCGCCTGGCGATGCTGGCCTGCGGCGAAACGTCGATCCGCGACGTCATTGCCTTTCCCAAGAATCAAACGGCCCGCGACGTGATGATGGACGCGCCGTCGCCGGTTCCGCCTACGGCGCTGCGCGATCTCGGCTTACAGTTGCGACGCGAACCACCGCGGTGACGCGCGTTTGAGCGGACACCCAGCGACGCTCGTTGTGGCGCGGTTGTGAAACAATCAAAACGCAGTCCTGTAAACACAGCGTGAAACGCTCGCTTTTGATTGCGTCGTGCGCAGCCGTGATCAGCGTACTAGCCGTTCCCCTCGGCGCGCGCGCTTCGATCCTACCGGGCGCTCGGGTCCATGCGGTCAAGACGACCACGCCGCCGCCTCAAGATGCGGCGCTTACGTCGCCGATCTGGCAGAACGCCCTTCGCGCGACGAATTTCGTCGACTTCACGACGTACTCGCCGGCGCGCCTTGGGACGACGGCGCTCTTGCTCTACGATGACAAAAATGTGTACGTCGGCTTCATCTGCGACCAGGACGGCGTGCCGCTGACGGCAACGCAAAACGTCAACGATGTCGGCTATGGGCTCGACGATGAGGTGACGATCGCCATCGACACGAGCGGCAACAACTCGCGCACCTACGCTTTCACGGCGACGCCGCTCGGCGTCCGCTATGAATATTCGACCGAGTCGGCGCGTTATGCGCCGCCCTGGAGCGCCGTGGCCAAGACGACGACGCACGGGTACCGCGTCATGATGACGATCCCGCTGGCCGACATGCGCGTCGCTGGCGCCAAGACGCAAAGCTGGCGAATCAATTTCACACGGCGCGTCGCGGCGACCGGCGACTTGTTGACCTGGGCCTACGATGCGGCTTCGAACTCCTATTGCGGTAATCAGAGTCAAGGCGCGACGATCTATTGCGACGCGACACGCTGGCCGATTCTCGACGGCATCCACCTGACGGGAGTCGCCAAGGCACCCCCGCCGTACGCCGACGTCTATGCGCTCGGCAGCGCCGGAGCCGACCGAAACGTCTTCGAGACAACGCCCGAAAACTTCACGACGCAGACGCCGCGCTTCGTGGGGCTCGATGCAACGGTTCCGTTCACCCGCACGCTGGCTTTCGTCGGCGCCCTCGGCCCCGATTTTTCCAACGTCGAGAACGACCAGACGACGATCGCGCCGCAAGAGTTCACGCGTCACTATCAGGAGTACCGGCCGTTCTTCGCCGAAGGCGCCAACTTTATCTCGGCGTTGCCCGGCATTGGCCTGGTCGGACCGCCGAACACGATGTTCTATTCGCCGGCGCTCGGCGTTCTCGACGACGGCTTCAAAGTCGAAGGGACTGCCGGAAACAACTCGATCGGCGTGCTCGACGCCAAAGGCGACGGTTATAACGACCAAGCCTTCGGCTACGGTCTGCAGAACCCCGATGGCTCGCTCGGAGTGTTCGCGCAAGGGGTCGCTGCGCATCATCCCGGCATTACCGATGATACGCTCGGCATCGGCGGCTTCTATCAGAACCTGCGCTCGGGATTCGAACCGATCGTGAACTACGAACGGGAAACCGGCACGTTCGTCGGTGACTCGCGCGACGCGCAATCGTTCGAGATCGGCGAGCTGACGAGCCACGGCCGCTGGCGAACCGGCGGGTTCTATCAGGATACGGGTCCGGAGTTCGCGCCGGCGGACGGATATACGAACATCAACGATGTCCGCGGCCCAAGCGTGTTCACGTTTTACAACGGCGTCGGCACGGGACCGGGTCTCATCAAGTCGTACTCACTCGGCCTCGCGGCGGACCGGCTGATCGATCACAGCGGCGCCCCACACCAAACCGACGTGTTCAGTTTCAATTCGTTGACGCTCAAAAACTTGCTGTCCTTTCAGCTCGGCACGAATACGAGCGAACTGCGAACGTACGGACAAGCGTTTCCGCAGTACACCGGGACCCAGTACGTGGCGTTCAACCAACGCAACATCGGCATCGGGTATCGCGACGGAACGCCGTCGCCGACCGATTTCAACTATTCGTTCGGCCCTTTCGCCGTCGGCTGCGCGAACGTCCCGAGCGAGCCGCTACCCTGCGCGACGGCAATCAATTCATACTCGCCGGCGTACACGCAACAACTGGATATCTCAACGACGCGCACGCTGCATGGCGGCTACAGCGCCACGCTCGAATACGGCGGTACGCTCGAACGGGCTTTCGTCGGGCCGAGTGATTCACAGTGGCTGCGCCGCTTGACCGTGACCCGCGCTTTCGGAAACGAAGGGGAGCTGGCTCTGGCCTTGCGTGAGATCAGCGGGACGGGCGGCTTTGCTTCGCCTGGAGAGGATCTGGCTGTTTCGTACCACCAACGTTTTCGCAACCAGAGTCAACTCTTCGTCGAATACGGCAGTCCGGCCTCATACACGACGTTGCAGCGCTTCATCATCAAGTACGTGTACCACCTCGGTAGCGGCGGCGCCGGGACATGAAGAAGCCGGGCGCGATGGACGCGCCCGGCCCCATGGACTCGGAACTACTTTGTTTTGGCGCCGGTGGCGGGTTTGCTGCCGTTTATTTCACCTTGCGAGACGCGGCTCGTTTGGCGTAACGCCTCGTCGATGCGCTGTTGGACCATCGAACTGGCGACCGAAGGCTTGGGGTCGGGAAGGTCGGGCTCGTTTCCGCCGGCCTTGGCTTCGGACTTTTGGAACTCCCATAAGCCCTGCGCATTGACCATGTCGAAGCCCTTGTCGGACGCGGGGCCGTCGACCGATTCGTTGAAGTAGGCGTGTGTGAAACGTTCGTCGGGCGGATAGTTGCTCGACGGGAAGTTGTTCGGAATCGCCGCGAGCGCCGACTCGAACATCTTCTGGTGTGCCACCTCGCGCGTCATCAAGAACGTCAGCGCATCTTTGGCGCCGGCATCCGGACACAACTTGAGCAGACGGTCGTACAAGGCCTTAGCGCGTGCTTCTGCGGCAATGTCCGAACGCAGGTCGCACAGCGGATGTCCGACCGTGTCGATATATGCCGACGTCCAGGGTGCGCCCATCGAGTCGGTCAAGCGCGGTCCGCCCCCGCCGGCCTGCAGAATCGTCGCGGAATTCCAGGCCGCCTCCTCGTACTCGCCGCCCTTGCCGTTCAGAAAATCGCCGAGATAGCCGCCCTCGACTTCGTCGATCGACGCGCCCTTCGTGCCCTTCAAAAGGCCGACGATGATCTGCGACATCATCTCGAGATGCGAGAGCTCTTCGGTCGCGATGTCGAGCAGCATGTCGCGCCGCGGCAGATCGCTCTCCGCCCACGCTTGCGTGAAGTAACGCATGGCGGCGCCGAGTTCTCCGTGCGGGCCGCCGAATTGTTCAAGGCACATCTTCGCGAAGGCCGGATTCGGCCCATCGACGTGGACCGTGTATTGCAGCTTCTTGTTATGGAAAAACATTGGGGACTTTCCCTTTCATTTCGGCGCCGACAGACGCGCTTCGATAGCGATGCATTCGCTAGGTGGTTATCGTGCTGTCCTCGTCGCGAAAACCGTGCTTGTCTGGCAAGCTAGGTAAGCACAATCTCGCTTTGTCCGCAGTTGCGCCGGCGCGGGCAGTTACGGCGCTTGCACGAGTGCGGCGGCTCGCGCGAAGATATCGTCGAGCATCGGCTCGCTGAGCACGCCGGTGTTCGTGTTTTGCCGGCTGGGATGATACGACGCGAGCAGGATGATGCGGCTGGTTCGCTGCGCGCCGGTTGCCGTCGCTGCGGCGCCGTGCGCGAAGACGGGACGCGCCGCGAAGGCATATCCCGCAGCTCGCAGCGCAGCGGCGGCTGCACGCCAGCCGATGGCCCCGAGTCCGACGACGACGCGCAGCTGCGGCAGCGCCTCGACTTCTTCGACGAGATACGAGAAGCAGCGCTGCAGTTGGCCGGGCGTCGGTTTGTTTTGCGGCGGCGCGCAACGCAGCGCCGCGGTGATCAAGGCGTCGCGCAGGATCAAGCCGTCGTCCCGGTCCTGCGCCGTCGGCTGGTTCGCGAAACCGGCGCGAAAGAGCGCACGATACAGCCACTCCCCCGACGCATCGCCGGTGAACGGGCGACCCGTGCGGTTCGAGCCGTGCGCTCCGGGCGCCAGGCCGACCAGCAGCACGCGCGCCCGTGGATCGCCGAAGGTCGGCACCGGACGCCCCCAATATTCCGCGTCCCGATGCGCACGTTTCTTCTCGCGTGCAACCCGGGCGCAGTATGCGCGCAACTCCGGACAACGCTCGCAGACGATGATGCGCGCGTTCCGAGCCGCGAAAGCGCGCTCAGGCGAGTCCGGGGAAACCGATATCGGCAAGGGCGGCGTAGGTCGCAATTCCGACGCAGGTCGAAAGGTTGAGGCTCCGGACGCAGTTCGTGCGCATCGGAATGCGAACGGTGCGCTCCGGCATCGCCGCGAGCAGCGAGCGCGGCAGCCCCGCGCTTTCACTACCGAAGGCCAGCCCGTCTCCGCGCGCGTAACGCATCGCGCGATACGTCTGCTGCGCACGCGTCGTATGCAGCCACAGCGGAGCGCGCCACGTCTCGAGAAAAGCCTCGAGCGAACGGTGCGTGACGACGTCGACGGCGTCCCAGTAGTCGAGCCCGGCACGCTTGAGTTCACGATCGCCGATCGAAAAGCCGAGCGGCTCGACGAGATGAAGGCGACAACCCGTCGCCGCGCATAAGCGCGCGACGTTACCCGTGTTGGGCGGGATCTGCGGCTCGACCAGGACGATATGGAACGGCGCGTCCGTCGCTTCGCTCGACTCTTCACCTGCGAGCACGACGCGATCTTGCGGTTGAGACCCACCTGGGCGGGGCTCGCGCGCCGTCATGCGTTGGTCAAACGAAGAAGCGCGTTCTCGAGCGGCGCAGGGACGAGCGCGTAAGCGATGCCGCCGTGCCGCAACCACGCGCGCTCAAAGGCTTCCCGTTCGTAGCGGGCCGTCATCTCGGCGGCGGCGGGATCGTTCACCAGTGCCGCGCCGCTTTCGTCGATGCCGCGCAGCACGACCAGATGGCCCGCGCTCGTTGCGAGCGGCGCTCCCGAAAGCATGCCGTCGCTCCAACCGATGGAAAGCGCGAGTGGAATATCGTCGCTCAGAAAGGCATGCGCGTGGGCGAGATCGCGCAGGTGGACGACGGCGGCGCGGAAGCCGAGCGTCCCCGCGAAGGCGACGTTGAAGGCCCAGTTTCCCGTTCCGCCATAATGGCCGTCGAAGACTTCGCGCGCAACGACCGGGACATCGACGGGATAGTCGCGATACGCGAGCAGCATCGCAAGCGACGCCGCGGAGCACCAACCACGCTCGCTTGGGTAATTGGGCGCGTACTGCGAATACGCCGGAACGTCGAGCGCGAGCGCGGGCAATGCGACGATTGGCGACGGTGCGCCGTAATCCGGCGTGCTGACGAAGAGCGCGTCGAGCGGTCCGCGCGAGCGCACGCCGATCGTCACGAGGTCAACGTCACCCCGCACGACGTCGGTCTCGATGCGCACGAACGTATCGCGCCCGTCGCACGAGCGCCGGCTTTGCGCATTGAACGCGACGTACGGCAACCACGCCGACGTGCGGCCGTCCGCGGCATTGACCCGCAACTCGACGGCGCCCTCGAGCACCCGCGTATTCCAAGAAACGACCGCTTCTCGCGTGGGTCCAACCGGAACGAGCAGCTCTTCCCCCGGCGCAGGACGCGCGAGACTCAGCACGCGCACCTCATATCGACCACTCCCATGAGTTCCAATCGTTCGTGATGTACTGCGCGGGCTGGTAGTTGCGCAGATCGTCGTTGTAGGCGGCGATGCCCAGCTCCCAATAGTCCCACGCGACCGGCGTCAGTTGATGAAGGCGCGTCTCTTCAATTTGGTACAGCGCCTTACGTTTCGCGTGATCGAACGTCCGCAACGCTTCATCCGAGGTCCGGGTCACGAGCGGGTCGCGCAGGAAGCTCGTGTTGGCGCCGTGGGGCGGGATGAAATCGGCGCTCCACAATCCTTGGTTGTCCGGGTCCGGACCGTTGGTTTCGATCGACCACTCGGTATCGTAGTGCCCGGTGTACAGCGGGCCGTTCTGCGCGAACATGAGGTTCGTCGGGTAGTTCTTGATCGTCAACCCGATGCCGACGCTGCGCAGCGCCTGTTGCATGGCGACTTCAGCTTCCGCGTTGCCCGGTTTGGTCGTTGCGGAGATCGTCAGCGTGAGCGTCGCGCTGCCTTTGCGGCGCAACCCGCCCGGCGCGACGTGCCAGCCGGCGGCATCGAGCAGCTTGCGCGCGCCGGACGGATCGTAGGGATAGAGCGGGACGCTTGGAGCGGCCCACGAGTCGGGCGGGATGTCGCTGCGCGCCCGGATATTGAGGCCGTGATAGACCGTCGCATCGAGTTGATCCCAATCGATCGCTTCGGCGATCGCCCGCCGCACGCGCACGTCGGCGAGCGCCGGCCGCGCGGTGTTCATCGCGAGCCGCCGCCAGTTGGCCAGCAGCCACTTGACGACGCGAATTCCGGGAGCGCCGCGGATTTGCGCGTACTGCTGCTCCGGGACGCCGTCGACGACGTCGATCTCGTGCGTGCGCAGTTCGGTCACGAGCGTATCGGGATTCGGAATGATATCGTCGTCGATCTCGTGTAATTTCGGTGGTCCGCGCCAGTAGCGCGGATTCGGTTTGAAGATGAGCGACGCCCCGTGATTCCAGGCCGCAAGCAACCACGGTCCGCTCGAGATCGGGTTGGCGTTGAATGCGGCCTGATTGATGTCCGGAAGTCGCCCGAGCAGGTGCTCGGGGAGCGGAGGATACGCGTTGCCGCCGCCTCCACCGAACAACCCCAGCACGTCGGCATCAGGCTTTCGCAGGCGCACGATCGCCGTGTCATTGCGCGGCACGTCGATCGTCGCAATGTCGTCCCAGCCGAAGGTCGCTTTGGTATTGTTGCGCTTGTCCATCACCGCGCGCCAGGTGAAGCGCAGGTCGCGCGCATCGAGCGGTGCGCCGTCGGACCACTTCACGCCATGCCGGAAATAGAGCGTGATCGTTTTGGAGTCGCGCGAGATGCCGCCGTTGGCGTAGGTCGGAACTTCGGTTGCAAGTTCCGGGATGAGATTGCCTTTTGAATCGTAGCGGAACACCGGGGCGAAGATGAAGGCATCGACATCGTCGGTCGCGGCCGTATGCGCGAACATCGGATTGAGACTGTCCGGCTCGTCCGGGAAACCCATGCGCAGGTGCCCCGGTATCGTCCAAGGATGGCGTCCGCCCGAAGCGGTGCTCGTTCCAACGCGCGCGCAGCCCGCGACCGCGGCGAGCGACATCAGCACGGCAAGCGCGAAGAACAGCGTGCCGTGCCCGGCGAAGGGCGGCTGGCAGGCGGAAACCTGCGCGGCGGAGCGATGCGGATTGAGTTTACGTCTCATTGCAGCGCTACCGTCTTCCGCTGCAGGGCCGGCGCAATCGCCTCGTAGAGTGTGGCCGGGCCATTGCGCACGACATCGTCGCAGGGCAATCCGGTTTGTGCGCGCGCATCATCGATCGCCGCGCTTGCCGCCGCCTCGTCGAGCCCGTGCGTGTTGAGCGCGATCCCGCAGACCTTCGCCGGTTTGACCGTTGCGCATAGGCTTTCGTAGAGCGCGATGAGGCGAGGCAGCGCGAGCAGAGGCGTTCCGTAGTCGTCGATGCGCCGGCGGCTAGCGAGATGGACGAGGATCAGCGCGTCCGGCGCGCAGCCGAACAAAAGGGCCAGCGTGACCGGCGCGTACGCAGGATGGTTTATTCCGCCTTGGCCCTCGACGAAGAGAATCTCGGCGTCGGCAGGGGCGTCGAGGAGCAATTGCTCCGCTGCGCCGCTGGCGAAATCAGCGATGACCCGGTCGATCGCGATGCCGTCGCCGGCGATCATGATCCCGGTTTGCCCGGTAGCGACGAACTCGGCCCGCCGTCCGCGGTCGCGCGCGGCCCGCGTCAATTCGAGCGCGGCCGTCATCTTCCCGACCGCGCAGTCGCTGCCGACGAACAGCGCCACGCACGCCGCGACCCCGTTCGCTTCACCGCTGAACAGTCGCGGCGGCGGGGGAACGCGCACATCCCAGATCGGCTTGTCGGCCCGCCCGGCGGCGGCGGCGAACTCCGCGTCGTCGGCCAGCACGGTGTGCAGCCCGCTGACGATTTCAAGCTTCGCTTCGATCGCTTGCAAGATCGACATGCGCCACGAGTCCGGCAATGCGCCGCCCGACGGCGCGACGCCGATCAGAAGCGCCGTCGGGCCGTAAGGAAAGGCCTCGGCCAGATCGGCAACGATCGGCGCTTCGCTTCGCAGATACGGCACAGCATCACGGACGCATTCGCCGGCGTGCGTTGGATCGATGACGGCGACCGTCTCATCGCTGCCGTAAGCGATCACGCCGTGCGCCGTTTTCGCAGCGCGCGAAGCGAACAGCCCCGGCGTAAGGATCGCGTAACGCCGCTTCGGGCGCGCGCGCGGCGCCGTGACCGGAGGTGCAATCACGCGAAGCTCACAGCGGTCGCCCGTATTCCCGGGCCCGTCACGCCGCAGCCGTTTCCGCGCGCTCCGTGACGCCCAAACCAGGGCCCATGGGCAGTACCAGCTTACCGTGCTCGTACGCGACGCCGCTGAACGGATCGCGCGCCGTCAGAAATGGGCCGTCGAGGTCGGCCCAATCGACCAGCGGCGAAAGTTGTGCGGCCGCGGTCGTCAGGATCGCGCTCTCGACCATGCAGCCGAGCATGACCCGCAGTCCGAGCGCTCGGGCCGTGTGGATCATCGCGAGCGCACCACGGATGCCGCCGCACTTGACGAGCTTGACGTTGATGCCGTCGACGCAACCCGCCAGTGCGGGCAGATCGCCGGCATCGCGCGAGTCCTCGTCGGTCACCAGCGGAACGTTCGAACGCTCGCGAATCCAGCGCAGCCGCTCGGGCGTTCCCGCGGGAATCGGCTGCTCGCAGAATTCAACGTCGAGCGTGGCCAGTTGCGCGAGGTTCGCAACGCTTTGTTCGGGCGTCCAGCCCTCATTTGCATCGATGCGCAACGTTCCGGTGTAGCGCGCGCGGATCGCCTCCAGCACGGCGACGTCTTCGGGAAATCCAAGCTTCACTTTGATGATCGGATGGTCGCGAATCTCGTCGAGCTTCGCGAGCATGACGTCGGGCGTATCGATGCCGATCGTAAACGAGGTCGTCGGCGTGCGAGTCGGATCGAGTCCGAGAAGTTGCCATAAGGGCCGCTGCACGTCTTTGCCGATCAGGTCATGCAGTGCGACGTCGAGCAGACAACGCGCGCCCGGCGGCAGATCGTCGAGCAGCGTTTCGAGCGCGTAGGGATCGTCGCCGCGCAACGGATGGGCTTCCAGGTACGCGCGGACGGAATCGACGCTTTCCGCGTAGCGCGACGACGGTACGCATTCGCCGAGTCCTTCCAACCCGTTCCAGCGCAAACGCCCGATGAGCGAACGCGAATCCGCGTGCGAACTGCGCGCGATCGTGAAGGTGTGCAAAAGCGGCAGCGAGAGCTCGGAGAGGTCAAGTTGCACGGGAACCGGGTTCAGCGAGCGAACCACTCTTCCTCGCTCGCGCTCGATTGGATGCATGCTTCGCCGTCCGCTGTCAAGCCTTGACCGAGGTGGGATAATACGCGCAGACGATGACTGCGCTCGCGCGCGTACTTGCTTAGGTGTAGGACCAACGTAGATACCAAGGGAGCATCAGCTCCGGATACGACGGTCGTGAGAAGGCGAAAGCCGGCTCCCCGGCGCCCGGGCCGCACCCACCTGTCGTTGGCAGGTCTCTACCCGGGCATGCAGACGGCAGCGCGGTCACCGTCAAAAGCGTACTTCTTTTGTCCGGACTCGTCGTTGCTCGCAGGCCTCATTGCCGGAGGCAACTTCGCCTGCGAGTGCCTCGATTCCGAACAAAATAAACACGCTTTTGCTCCGCTGGGCTGCAGCGGCCGGAGCACTCGAATCGCCGATCAACGCGCCGTCGTCAATCACTCTCGTTGTGACGCCAAATGGTTCCTTACGACTCGAGGAGGAGCGGCGCTCCCGCGCTCCGGCGCTCCCGTGGCGACAGTCAAACTTTCACGCGTCCGCCGGCAGCCCGCTAAGTGCTCTTGCTCGCAAGGCTGCAAAGCGGGCTACGGCGTGATGGTAGGTGCTGGGATCCGTTAACGTGACGTGGTGTTCTAAAACGACGAAGCCGCGAAAGCGCGCTATTGAAGCGATGAGGAGGGCCGCTTCTTCGTCGCCGGTGCGCGCGAATTGGTCGATATCGCCAATCGCGTGCACGGCGATAACGCTCTTCGCTAGGAGTGCCCGGTTCTCGTCGGCTGCGTCGGGAGCGGCGGGAACGGAGGCGAAGCGTAACCAGGCGCTGTCGACGTCCTTGGCCACGCGTTTGCAATCGGCGGCGTTTTCACACAGGGTTTGGGGAAACGCACGCAAGGTCACCGTTACGTTGACGCGTTTAGCGTGTCCGGCCGTTGTTTTAACGGCGGCGGCAAAGTCGGCCCACGCCTGCGTTTCGTCGCTGCGTCCGGGCGCGTGGACGAGGAGTAGCGGTGCCCCCAAAGCAACGGCGATCGATAGGAATCGTTCCGTCTCATTGGCGTGGCCGATCTCGAGAGCGGCCACGGTCAGTCCGAGATCCGCGCTCATTTTCTTGAGCTGCGCGAGATAATCGACATCTTCGCGCGGGAAGTCGCGCGCATCGAAGACGACGCCGTCGACCTCGAGTTCGTTCGCACAGATGTCGAGCCATTCGAGTTGAGTCAGCGTTCCCGCCGCGAACGCGCTCGAAAAACTCGCGCTCGACGTGGCGATCTTCATGCGCACCCGTTCGTCACGGGCCTTGGCGTTCCGGTAGGCTTCCCTAACACGTGCTCGCAGTGTCCGAGACGGCGTCGCGAGAGCACCGCCCGTAAACGGGTTGCGGAAGAACGCGGTGTGCGAGATGCCGCAAGTGCTTCCGAATGGTCACGTAAACAGGTTCGCCGTCTTCGGTCCGTTCGGCATCCTTTCGAGGCCGGCTGCCGACGCGGGACCGGCAATGCCGCCGCAGAAGCCGGACGACATGCAAACCCTCGAGTCGAGCCCGCTGGCCGCGCGGGATCCCGAGATTTACGCTGCCATCGGGGACGAAGAGCGCCGGCAACGTGAGAATCTCGAGCTGATCGCCAGCGAGAACTACGCCAGCCGCGCGGTGCGGGAAGCGGCAGGCTCGGTGCTGACCAACAAATACGCCGAAGGGTACCCGGGAAAGCGCTATTACGGCGGTTGCGAGTTCGTCGACATCGCCGAACAGCTGGCGATCGACCGCGCCAAAGCGATTTTCGGCGCGGAGCACGTCAACGTCCAACCGCACGCCGGCGCCCAAGCAAACATGGCGGTGTTCATGGCCGCCCTGCAGCCCGGCGACCCGGTGCTCGGCATGTCGCTGGCGCACGGTGGTCATCTAACGCATGGCACGAAGGTCAGTTTCAGCGGAAAACTCTACCATGCGTTCGCGTACGGCGTTCGTAAGGATGACGAGCTGATCGATTTCGATCAGGTCCGCGCGCTCGCACGCGAACACCGCCCGAAGTTGATCGTTGCCGGCGCAAGTGCGTACCCCCGCACGATGGAGTACGCTCCCTTTGCCGAAATCGCCAAGGAAGTCGGAGCGCTCTTTCTCGTCGACATGGCGCACATCGCCGGGCTCGTTGCGACCGGCCTGCACCCGTCGCCCGTGCCGTATGCCGACTTCGTGACGACGACGACGCACAAGACGTTGCGCGGACCGCGCGGCGGCTTGATCCTGACCACGGCGGCGCAGGCGGCGCCGATTGACAAGATGATCTTCCCCGGCATCCAAGGCGGTCCGATGATGCACACGATCGCGGCCAAAGCAGTCGCCTTCCGGGAAGCGCAACAGCCCGACTTTCGCACCTATCAACGCCGCGTGATCGACAACGCCAAAGCGATGGGCGAAGAATTGCAGCGCGCCGGGACGCGCCTGGTTGCCGGCGGCACGGACACGCATCTGCTGCTAGTCGATCTCGGGCCCAAAGGCGTGACCGGTAAAGCGGTTGAGGAATATCTCGATGAGATCAAAGTGACGGTCAACAAAAACGCGATTCCGTTCGATCCGCACAAGCCCGCGATTGCCAGCGGCATTCGCATCGGAACACCCGCGGTGACGACGCGCGGAATGGGTGTGCCCGAAGCGCGCGAGATCGGAAAGATCATCGGCGAAGCGCTCGACGACGTAGCCGCCCGCGAAAAGATGCCGCGTCTACGCGCTCGTGTCGCCGAACTGACGGCGCGCTACGACGTGCCGTGAGCGGTAACGGATCGTTGGATACGCCGACCAAGAACCACGAGCGCCGGCCGGCGGAGCCGACGCAGACCGAGCGCCACGGCAATGCGAACCCAGCCGCAGCCGGTTCGGCGACGTTCGCCGGTCGCGAACGCTTCGAGCACCGCGAGACTCGCGAGGCGGCCGAAGTGCTGGTGCAACACTTATTCGCCCCGGCACCGGTGCGCGTTCCCGGAATCGCCTATGCGATCGAGTATCGCCTCGCCGAAGGGCGCGCGGGCGGGGATCTGGTCGACGTGTATGCCTTCGACAATGCGTCGGTCGCCTTCACCGTGGCCGACATCGCCGGTAAGGGAACCCGGGCCGCCGTTCAGGCGTCGCTCGTCAAGTACGGCTTGCGCGCTTATGCCTCGGAAGGTTTTAGCCCTGAGAAGGTGCTGGCTTCGCTCGATCGGCTGTATCTCGAGAACAATGCGTTCGAGGAGAGCGAATCCTTCGCGACGGTCTTCTTCGGACATCTCGATGCCGACCGGGCCGTCATGACGTACGCATCGGCGGGGCATGAGAACGTCGTGCTGGTCGTGCCGGATACCGAACCGGTCGTGCTCGAGATTACGGCCCCGGCACTAGGCGTCTTCGAAGATCGCCAGCATCTCTTCAAGCAGCGCAACATCCCGATGCCGCCCGGGACGTTGCTCGTCGCCACGACCGACGGCATCACCGAGTCGCGCCGCGGTTCGCATGAATTCTTCGGCATGGAGCGTTTCCTCAACGTGATCCGGGAGCAACGGAATGCCGGCGTCGAATTGCTCGCGCGAACAATCGTCGAACGCGCGCTCGATTTTTCCGATCGCCAAGCCCACGATGATATCGCGGTGCTGGCCGTGCGGATCACCGGCCCCGTCAACGGCGGCGTGCCAACGTCAACCACTCTTCCAAGCAGCCCTTGAGCGTCGTCGCCCACGCCGCAGCTTCACGAGCCGCCGCGGCGTCGAATGACGCGTCTGTTCCTGGAGCATGGACTTCGCCCCGCAGGCGCTCGATCGAACGGTGGAATTGCCCGTGCGCTTCGCGCGTCCGCTCGTACAGCGGCAACCGCCGAAACGACGTATCGACCTGCACCGTCAGCCAAAGGTGAAGTTCGCATTCGGCTTCAGGAACGACGGCGGCCTTCTGCGGAAGACGGTTGGCGATGGCGCGCAAGGTTTCGCGCCACGCTTGATGGATCCGCAGTGCGTGCACGACTTGACGTTCGAGCACCTCTAGTGGATTCAACTGCGTTGAATCCTCGCGTTTGCGGCTTCGCCGCAAGCGGGCGGATCGGTCGAAGGCCGAACGCAACAGATTCGACGAAGTCGAATCCCTAGACGCACAGGATCGCTCGGGGGTTCCTCGACGTTCACGTTCTGCGTACCATCGTACGGCGCCCAGGTTGCCCGCGAAGCAAGGCACTCCTGTGGTGCCTGCGTTGAGCATGTCTAGAGAGTTGCGCTGCGCGCAACTCTCGCGTTCGGCCTTTGGCCGGGCGGATCGGGCTTGACCCGACTTCTGCCGTGTTGGTGATTCGGCAAAGCCGAATCCTAGCGGGCGGGTGCTGTGCGCCGGCCTGACTAAGTCAAAGCGGGTGCGTCCCACGATGCGCCCCGGTTGGGATGAGTATTTCATGGAGGTAGCGCGCACCGTTGCGACTCGGGCAACGTGCCCGCGCGCGAGCGTCGGAGCGGTGCTCGTGCGCGGACATCGCATCCTGACGACCGGCTATAACGGCGCGCCGCGCGGCGTCGCGCACTGCACCGAAGCCGGCTGCGAGATGGTCGGCGGCCACTGCGTCCGCTCGACGCACGCCGAGGCCAACGCCGTCGTACAGGGAGCGCTGTACGGCGTGCCGCTCGAAGGTGCGGCGGC
>JALYUD010000032.1 GCA_030853905.1 Vulcanimicrobiota bacterium | reverse complement strand
GCTTGGGACCGACGATCGGATCACGTTCGAGCACGACGGTTTCCACGCCGGCACGGGCGGCTTCACGCGCCGCGACACCGCCCGCGGGCCCGCATCCAACGACCACGAACTCGGCCTCCTGCATCGTGGGCCGACGCTTCGCGCTCTGCCGCCGATTTCCGCGCGGCGGCCATGGTGCGGCGCATCGGCGGCGTCACGACAATCGAGCGGGTCAGCTTCGCGATGGCCGCTCACGGCGCGTCGACAGGAGTACGCTTGGCGCGGGGGAAACGCGGCTCGTTCGTAGGCTCCGACACCGAGGAGCCCTATTCGTGTACGGCCTCGTTCACGTACGCCGCTTTAAGGTAGGCACATACATTGGTCGCATCGCAAGCCATCTATTTCGGCTTGGCCGCCGGAGTTCTGGCCATTCTCTACGGCGTCTTTCTGATCAGCATCGTGCTCAAGCAGTCGCCCGGCAACGCGCGCATGCAAGAGATCGCGGCCGCTATCCAAGAAGGCGCGATGGCGTTTTTGCGCCGCCAGTATACGACGATCGCCGTCGTCGCGGTCGTGCTCGCAATCTTGATCGCGATCGCGCCCCGGCCACTCGGTTGGGAAGCGGCGCTCGGCTTCGTGATCGGCGCGGTTCTTTCGGGTGCGGCTGGCTTCATCGGCATGATCGTCTCGGTGCGAGCCAACGTCCGCACGGCCGAAGCCGCGCGCGGGGGGCTCGCGCCGGCGCTCGCGCTGGCCTTTCGCGGCGGCGCCGTCACCGGTCTGCTCGTCGTCGGGCTCGGCCTGATTGCCGTCAGCGGCTACTACGCGTTCATGCTGAAGATCAACGCGGGTGCGGCGTCGCAAGTGAGCGACTCCCTCGGTGCGCTCGTTGGCCTCGCCTTCGGCTGTTCGCTGATCTCGGTGTTCGCACGTCTGGGCGGCGGCATCTTCACGAAAGCCGCCGACGTCGGCGCGGACCTCGTCGGCAAAGTCGAGGCCGGCATCCCCGAAGACGATCCGCGCAATCCGGCGGTCATCGCGGACAACGTCGGCGACAACGTCGGCGACTGCGCAGGCATGGCGGCCGACCTCTTCGAGACCTACGTCGTCACGACCGTCGCGGCGATGCTGCTCGGGCATCTCATACTCGGCACGGTGCTGCCGGTCGCGACGACCTTTCCGCTGATTCTCGGCGCCATTTCGATCGTCGCTTCGATCATCGGAACGTTCTTCGTGCGCATGAGCGGACGCGATCCCAAGGGGACCGCGATCATGGGCGCGCTCTACCGCGGGCTGATCGTGGCCGGCGTCATCTCGGCGGCCGGCTTTTATCTGGCGACGCGCAGCGAGTTTCCGGGCGTGGTCACGACCTCGACCGGAACGCCGATCGCCGCGCTCGCCATCTGGATCTGCGCGGTCGTCGGGCTGCTCGTAACCGGGCTGATCACGTACATCACCGAATACTTCACGGGAACGCAATTCGCACCGGTGCGCGGCATCGCAGCCGCATCGGTAACGGGCCACGCAACCAATATCATCAGCGGTCTCGCGGTGTCGATGCAAGCGACGGCGCTGCCGGCCATCGTGATCGTCGCAGGCATCCTCGTCTCCAACGCCTTGGCCGGACTCTACGGCGTTGCGATCGCCGTCATGGCAATGCTTTCGATGGCCGGCATCATCGTCGCGATCGACTCGTTCGGGCCGATCACCGACAACGCGGGCGGCATCGCCGAGATGGCCGACATGCCCGAATCCGTCCGGAACGTGACCGATCCGCTCGATGCCGTCGGCAACACGACCAAAGCGGTTACCAAGGGTTATGCGATCGGCTCCGCAGCGCTCGCCGCCGTCGTGCTCTTCGCCTCGTTCTTGCAAGAGCTCTCCGATAAGTGCCATGCTCAACCCGGGGCGTACTGCAACACGCCCGACGTCAACGTTTTCAACTCGTTCTTCGACATCGGCGACCCCTACGTGCTGTGCGGGCTCTTCATCGGAGGCCTGTGTCCCTTTCTGTTCGCCTCGCTTTCGATGAAGTCGGTCGGGCGCGCGGGCGGCGCCGTCGTCGAAGAAGTGCGCCGCCAGTTTCGCGAGATGCCCGGCATCATGAAGGGCACGCAGAAGCCCGACTACGGAACGACCGTCGACATCGTTACCCGCGCTGCGCTCAAGGAGATGATCCTCCCGGCGCTGATCCCGATCGGTGTTCCGGCGCTCATCGTGCTCTTCGCCAACGTCCTACCGAATTTCGGTGGGGCCAAACTGATGGGCGGCGCGCTGCTCGGCACGATCGTGACGGGGCTCTTCCTCGCGCTCGCCATGACGAGCGGCGGCGGCGCGTGGGACAACGCCAAAAAGTACATCGAGGACGGAAACTACGGCGGCAAAGGATCGCTCGCGCACGCGGCCGCCATCACCGGCGATACGGTCGGCGATCCCTACAAAGACACGGCCGGACCGGCAATCAACCCAATGATCAAGGTCTTCAACATCGTCGCGCTGCTGCTAGTCGGCTTCCTAGTCCGCTAACCCGCGGAGGGCGTCGCGGCGGTTAGTGGCCGCTGCTGGAGCTTACGGCACCGCTTGAGGTGCTTGCGCCGCTCGAAGTGCCGGAGCCGTTCGTTCCGGATGTCGACGCTGCGCCGTTGTTGGCTCCGGGCGCGCCGTTGCTGGTTCCCGGCGCGCCGTTCGTTGCAGCGGGAGCGCCGTTCGTCGTTCCGTGCAGCGCGCCTCGCCCGTTGGCAACTGGGATCGCCGCGTTCGCGCGGGGACCACTTTGGTCGGGCATCGTTCCATTTTGCGTCCCGCCGCCGTTTCGGTTCGCCGTTGGACCGTTTACCGTGCCGCCACCGCCCGCGCTATTCGAATTCGAATAGCCGCCGGCGTTCGGGCCGTTCGCCGTACTGTCGCTTCCCTTGGGCGTCACATTACGTGCTGAGCCGTTAGCGTTCGTTGCGGCCGAGTTTGAGCCGTTTCCGCCGTAGTTCACTTGCGCGCCAGGGCCGCCGCCCGAACCCGCCGTCGTGCCCGAGTTTGCGCCGTTCCCGTGTTGCCCTTGGGCAGCGGTTCCGTTATTCGCCGCGTTTTGGCCGGTGCCCATGGTTGCTGACGACCCGGAAGCGCGGCCGTTCGTGTTGCCGTTCGAACCGTTTTGGGACGCGCCGTTCGCCGTTGCGCCGTTTGCCGTCGTGCCGCTCATCGCTGCGCCGTTCGTCCCGGACGTAGAGCCTGACCCGTTCTGCCCGGAGCCGCTGGTGCTGCCGCCGGAGGAGGAAGCATTGCCCGCTTCCGCGCCCGTTCCGCCTCCGCCACCGAGCGCGGCACCGGA
>JALYUD010000179.1 GCA_030853905.1 Vulcanimicrobiota bacterium | reverse complement strand
AGGTAGCGCGAAGGACGACGGCCCGCCCATGCTGATCGCTGAGCCGCAGTTAAAGAAGATCCTCGTCGTCGATGACGAGTCCGCCATCCTGACGACCTTGCGCTTCAATCTGGAGCGCAACGGCTATACTGTGGCGACGGCAGGTGACGGGCGCACGGCGATCGCGCTTGCCTCGACCGAGCGGCCCGACTTGATCGTCATGGATATCATGCTGCCGGTGCTCGACGGCATCGAGGCGTGCAAAGAGATCCGCAAGTCGAGCGGCGTGCCGATCATCATGTTGACCGCGCGCGATCAAGAGATCGACAAGGTTCTCGCGCTCGAACTCGGGGCCGACGATTATATCACCAAGCCCTTTTCGCTTCACGAGTTCCTGGCGCGGGTCAAGGCACGACTGCGACGGCAGAACGGCGAAGGCGTAAGCCGCAAGCAGCCGCTCGTGAGCGGAGGAATCGTGCTCGATCCTTCGCGGCAGTCGCTCTCCGTCCGCGGACACCACGTTGCGCTCGCGCCCAAGGAGTTCAGCCTCCTGCACGTGCTGATGGAGAACCGCGGACATGTCGTAATGCGGCAGACGTTGCTCGACAAGGTGTGGGGTTACGATTTCGAAGGCGAGCACCAAACGATCAGCGTGCACGTTCGCTGGCTGCGCGAAAAGATCGAGATCGACCCCAACAATCCGCGGCACATCCTGACCATACGCAGTCGCGGCTATATCTTCAAAGATTGACGGATCCGATCGTGGACCTGATCGTTGCGTTGGCGGGTGCCGCGATCGGGTTTGCCGTCGGCCGCTTCGGTTTTCGAACGCCAACCCTTCCTTCGCCCGCTGCGGCTGTGGATCGGCAAGCGCGGGAGGATTCGCGTTTCGATCAACTGCTGCGCTCGCTCACGGTCGGCATCGTGACGCTCGATGCCGCCGGACGTATCGAGTCGCTCAACGCAGCGGCCGCCGCCATCTTCGAATTGACGTCCCGCTCGGTCCTGGGCCGCGCCGTCATCGAGATCGTTCCATCATTCGAACTCGATCGCCGCATCCGCGAAGCGCTCGACGGGAATCCGTCACGCGGCCGCATCTCGCTGGCCCGTCCCGGCGGAACGCGCGTGTTAACCGTTGCAACCTTGCCCCTCGACGGCTCCGACGGCGTCTTGATCGTCGCTGCCGACGAGACGCGACTGCACGAACTCGAGCAGACGCGGCGCGATTTCATTTCGGGCGTTTCGCACGAATTGCGCACGCCGCTCGCCTCGATCAAGTTGATGCTCGAGACGATCCTCGAGGCGACCGACGATGCAGACGCGCTCGGCATGTTCTTACCGCGAGTCAAGCTCGAAGTTGATCGCATGGTTCAGCTGGTCGAGGATCTTCTCGAGCTGACCCGCGCCGAAGGAGGCGGCTTGCGCTTACGCCGCGAGCCGATGGATCTGGGTGCGCTCGCGGCGAACATTTTACGAACGTTCGAGCCGCGCGCGGCGCAGCTCGGCGTCGCCTTACGGTCTTCCGAAGATGACGTGCGGATCGATGGCGATGCCGACCGGTTAACGCAAGTCCTGGTGAACCTGATCGACAACGCGTTGCGCCATACGCCCGCGGGCGGTTCGGTGAGCATCGAAGTCCGCGCCTCGGACGCTCAGGCGACGCTCGTCGTTCGCGATACCGGCGTCGGCATTCCGTACAACGATCTACCGCACGTCTTCGAGCGGTTCTACGTCGTCGAACGTTCGCGCGCGCGGGAAGCGACGGGTACGGGCCTTGGGCTTTCGATCGTCAAGGGCATCGTCGAAGCGCACGGCGGAACCGTAACGGCGGACTCCGAGTTCGGCGTCGGCACGACGCTCACGTGCGCGTTTCCGGTATCGCGAGCGGCGCCGGCGCTGCACTGATGCGCCCGCGATGCCGCCGGCGGTTCCAATCGAAGGCGAAGGCGTGCGGCTTGATCGTCGTCAGCAGCGGGCGTTCGATGAAATACGTGACCGCCGTCGAGACGACGAGCACGGCGCTCCAGCCCACCACGATGTAGAGGAACTTCCAGTGGTCGTCATCATGCGGATTCGGAGTCGCCGCGCGCGGAACGTTGTGCTTCCACATCCAGATCAGGATAAGCGTATGCCACAGATACATGTTGTAGGAAATCAGCGATAGAAAGACGAGGACGGGATTGGCGATCACCGCGCGCCAGAGACGAACCGCAAAACACGACGCGACCGCGAACGCGCCGAGCAGCAGCGCGAGTTCCGTGCGACCCAGCAGGTCCCAACGGTCGCGTCCGCCGGGGACGTACTGCACGGCATCGGAGGTCTGCAGTAACGCGAACGTCACGCCGGCGAGCGCGGCGGCTAGGGCGGTCGCGATGATACGTGCACTGGGCGGCGTCGGGTAGCGCGCGCGCAGCCATGTAACGGCGTAAGCAGCGAGCATGCCGCAGGCGAAGAGGTCGAGGTACGCCGGTAATTGGCGCATCACGGTTTCGTTCTCGAGGCAGCAGCCCGCGAAAGCGTTGCGGTAGAGGATCGCGCTGCCGACCATCACCCCCGCCGTCGGCAGCGGCGCGCGGCGAAAAATCCACGCGAGCGCAGGATAGACCACATAGAACTGGACTTCGATCGCAAGGCTCCAGAAGACCGAATTCGCCTTCCCGAACGCGTCGTCGTAGAAGTTCTGCACGAAGGCTGCATGGTTCAGCAGTGCGGGCAATACGGCGCTGCGTGCAGGCAGATACTCAAGCGCAAAGGGCACGGTTACGATCAAGGCGAGCGCGTAGGACGGCACGATCTTGATGACGCGTCGCCGGATGAACGCCCCGAGTGCGACGGTTCGGGTGCCGACGATCGCGGCGCGCGCGTCCGGAATGAACAAACAGAACCCGCTGATAAGGAAGAAGAGGTCGACGCCAAGATATCCGACGCGCGGGATCACGCTGACCGGCACGTCGCGCCCCAGCATTTTGAGGTACGGCGTGTACCACGAAAAGAGCCAGGTGTGGTAGAGAAGCACCCAAAGGATCGCGAAGCCGCGCAAGCCGTCGAAGATCTCGGTGCCGCTTCGCTCGTGTTCGCGCACGGTGCTTCTTTCGCGCGGCGGTGGCAGGCGTCTTGCCGCCCCAGTGATTGGAGTTAAGGTTGCCTTAATGTATCGTTAACGACGGCATAGGGTCCGCATGGGAGCCTGTCACCGTGGGCGCTCGATCCGGCCAGCCCCCCTCATGCATGCCGCTGCGCGCCTAATATCCGATAAGCAAAGATGAGCTGACGTAAGCACGATCGATACAGCCGCAACGTTGGCCGATAGAACACCACTGCCGAAAGGACTTTATGAAATACCGAGCCACCGTGGCGCTCTCCCTCGCCGCCTTCGTGTTTGCGCTTGGCGCTTCGGCTCTTGCGGCCAACGTCAAGTTACTCGAAACCGGCTCGACCCTGGTCTATCCGTTGATGAACCTGTGGGTCAAGACGTACCAGAGCGTCTCGCCCGGCGTGCAAATAACGACGCAAGGAACCGGCAGCGGGACGGGCATCTCACAAGCGATCGCGGGCGTGGCCCAGATCGGCGCCTCGGATGCCTACGTCAGCGATTCGCAGATGCAAAAGGCCTCGGTGCTGAACATCCCCCTGGCGATCAGCGCGCAGCAGATCAATTACAATCTTCCCGAACTTCGATCCAAGCACCTCAATCTCTCGGGAGCGGTGCTCGCCGGAATCTACGACGGTACGATCCACAACTGGAACGACCCGAAGATCGTCGCCATCAACCGCGACATGGCAAGTAAACTGCCGAACAAGGCGATCATCCCGATCCGGCGCTCCGACGGTTCGGGCGATACCTTCATCTTCACGCAATACCTCAGCGATACGGCGCCGTCGTGGAAAAGCGGGCCGGGCTTCGGGACGACGATCAGCTGGCCGGCCGTCCAGAACGAAGTCGGCGCGACCGGCAATCCCGGCATGATTTCGGCCTGCAAAGGCGCACCGTATTCGATCGCCTACATCGGCATCAGCTTCATCGCGCAAACCAACAGCGCCGGGCTCGGCTATGCGGCGCTGCAAAACAAGTCGGGCAAGTTCGTTTTGCCGACCGCAGCGACGATCAAAGCGGCCGCCGCGGCACTCGTCGGCAAGACTCCGAGCGACGAGCGCATTTCCTTGATCGACGCCCAGGGCGCCGATGCATATCCGATCATCAACTATGAGTACGCCGTCGTCAATCCCAAGCAGCCCGATGCCGATACCGCTGCGGCGCTCAGAAAATTCTTGACTTGGGCGATCTCGAAGGACGGCGGCAACAAGGCTTCATTCTTAGACCAAGTGCACTTCATCGCGTTGCCCGCGCGCGTTGCCGAGAAAAGCAAAGATCAGATCGCGAAAATTCAGTAAGGATGGCGTTGCTTGACCGCGCCGGGCACGGACGGATGCGCAACGCGGTGCTTGGGAAGGTCACGGGATTGGCAGCCGTCGTAACGGCGGCTGTCGTCTTCCTGATCGCCATCTTTCTTGCGCTCGCCGCATGGCCGGCGATCCGCTTCAATGGGTTCGCGTTCCTTAGCGGCATCACTTGGAGCAGCGGTAATCAGTACGGCAGCGGAACGGTCGTTCATAACGGCGTCACGGGGCTGTCGGGCGCATCGTTCGGGATTCTCGTTTTCATCTTCGGAACGCTCGCAAGTTCGGCGCTGGCGATGCTGATTGCCACGCCGGTCGCGATCTTGCTCGCGATCGCGCTCGTTTACCGGATTCCGCCGCGTTTTCGCCTGATCGCAAACACGCTGGTCGAGCTGATGGCCGGCGTCCCATCGGTCGTCTACGGCTTATGGGGCGTCGCCGTGCTGGTGCCGTTCATCGGCAACGTGTTCGGTGCGTTCGTGACCACCCGCCTCGGCGGCGTGCCGTTTCTCGGAGGCAGCGCCGGTACGGGCTACGGTCTATTCGCTGCGGGCCTGATTCTTTCCATCATGGTGCTCCCGATCATGGCCGCGACGGCGCGCGACATCATCGCGGTCGTCCCGCAGACGACGACCGAAGGAAGCATCGCGCTCGGGGCAACGGCATGGCAAACGGTTACGCGCGCGGTCTTGCCTTCCGTTGCAGCGGGGCTGCTCGGTTCGGCACTACTTGCGCTTGGGCGTGCCCTCGGCGAAACGATCGCCGTGCTGATGGTGAGCGGTTCGGCAATGAATCAATTGCCGCAAAACATCTTCGGGCCGATCAACACGATGGCTGCGGCCATCGTCTCGCAACTCGACAGTGCTTTGACCGATACGAGTGGACTTTCCGTAGCATCGCTCGCAGAGATCGCGCTTGTGCTGTTTGCGATGACTCTGGTAGTCAACGTGGTTGCGCGTTTGATCGTCCGCGCTACGGCCGGCTCGCGCGTGACCTTATGAGCGCGGTGCTGCAAGCCGGCTCCGCCGGGGCTGGCGCCGGCAGCCTTTCGTCACGGCGGATCGTAGCGAGTGCCGGATGGAGCGCAAGTCTGGCCGCGTTTGCCGTCGCGATCGCGGTCCTCGCGCTCGTGTTCGGCTTCGTCGTCGTGCAGGGCATACCGGCGCTGCGCCCCCTGCTCTTCACCACGGTAACCAACGGCGTGTCGGGCGGCCTGGCGAACGCGATCAGCGGGACGTGCCTACTCGTGACGGGTGGCGTGCTGCTGACGGTCGTAATCGGTATCGGGACGGGAATCTGGCTTGCCGAATACGGCCGCGGTTGGCTCGGCGACGGACTTCGCTTTTTGAGCGACGTGCTCGCCGGTGTGCCCTCGATCGTCATCGGCTATTTCGGTTACGCCCTGCTCGTGCAGCGGCTTGGGTGGAACTTTTCGCTTGCAGCAGGCTCGATCGCATTAGCGCTTATCATGCTACCGTACGTCGTGCGGGGAACCGATCAATCGCTCGCCGCAGTGCCGCGAGAATTGCGCGAGGGCTCGGACGCTTTGGGCGCAGATCCGACGCAGACGTTGTTCGGTATCGCGATGCCGTACGCGTTTCCGAGCATCCTGACGTCGCTGCTGCTCGCAACGGGAATAGCGATCGGCGAAACGGCGCCGCTGATCTACACTGCGGGCTGGTCGAACTACATGCCGTCGCTCGCCCTGACGCATTCGCCCGTCGGTTACCTGACGTACGTCGTCTGGACGTTCATCTCGCAGCCTTTTGCCCAGTCCCATGCGCTCGCATATGCGGCGGCGGTAATCTTGATGCTCATGATTTTTACGACGAACGTGGTCGCGCGCCTCGCGCTCGGCGCCATCGCGAAACGTCAGCGTGGAGCCTAGGAAGTTGTCGGACCCTTGTCCGACAAACGACGACGGGCGGATCGGCCGAAGGCCGAACGCGAGAGTTGCGCGCAGCGCAACTCACTAAAGGCACACAATCAACGCATCGCGTCGGATGCTCACGCTCTGACCCGTGGCGGAAAGGCGCTCCGTCGCGTGGTATGAGGAAGGCGTGAATCCAATGCAGCGCCGCACTTTTGGTACGGGTACGCCGTATGTGCTGGCGGGTATGGTGTGACGCTCATGGTCGACGCTGAACCGGCACTCGACGAAAAGATGAAGATATCGGACCTCGACGTCTTCTACGGCGCGTTCCAGGCGATGAAACACGCCAATCTCGACGTCCCCGACCGGCGGGTGATGGCCTTGATCGGACCGTCCGGTTGCGGAAAATCGACATTCCTTCGGGCGCTCAACCGGATGCACGATCTGACGCCGGGAGCGCGGGTCGACGGCAAAGTGACCCTCGACGGGGTCGACATTTACGCGCCGGAAATCGATCCGGTCACGGTGCGCCATCGTATCGGCATGGTCTTCCAGCGTGCCAATCCGTTTCCGAAATCGATCTATGAAAACGTCGTTTACGGTCCGAAAATTCACGGCGAAAAGAACCGGGCGCGCCTGCTCGAGTGCGCCGAGAAGAGCTTGCGAGCTGCGGCGCTCTGGGATGAAGTCAAAGATCGTCTAGGACGCTCGGCGCTCGATCTTTCCGGAGGTCAGCAACAGCGCTTGTGCATCGCGCGGGTGCTCGCGGTCGAACCGGAAGTGATCCTGATGGATGAGCCCGCTTCGGCGCTCGATCCGGTCGCCACTTCGAAGATCGAAGACCTGATCGGCGAGCTCAAGAAGCGCTACACGGTCATCATCGTGACCCATTCGATGCAGCAGGCGGCGCGCATCTCCGATTTCACGACGTTCTTTCTGCTGGGCGAATTGATCGAAGTGGGCACCACCTCCGAGATATTCACGCGCCCGAAAGATAAACGCACAGAAGACTATATCACCGGGCGCTACGGCTAGAACCGCCTCATAACTAAGAAGCTCAACGCCGTGCCCTGTAACGCGTAGGAGTCCGTTGCGATCGGTCCGGCAGCGCCGCCGTACGGCAGGCCGGCCCCTTGGCGCGTGAAGCGTTGACCGTAGACGTTCGTCAGATTGGTCGCGTCCAGGCTGAACTCGGGTTTGCGCCGGCGGTAGCTCAGGCCGGCGTTGACAACCGCAAATGGCGGTTGGTTGAGTTCGTTGTACAGCCCTTCATACACGAGCGCGGCATTATATCCCAAGCCGCGCGGCGGCTCGGCGCGAATCGACACGATCGCTTTTTGCAAGGGCAACCCGAGGGACTGTTCGCCCGCGACGAGGGTGCCGTCTTCGATGTTAGCCGGAACGTTGGTCAGATAAGCACTTCGGACGGCGTAGCCGGCGCGCACGGTCGTGAAATCCGCGATCCGGCGTTCCCCCGCTTTGGACACGACCGTTCGTGATGAGCGATGATGACGAGCGCGCCTGCTTCAAGGTCACGAACGTCGAACCGGATTCGACTCCAATCGTTCGGCTCGAAAGCGGATTGTAGCCCGCTGCGGCGACGTGCACGGCGTAGCTCCCCAAAGCGAGGTGCGGCAGCCTAAAACGACCGGTGCGGTCGGTACGTGCCGAGCGTTCACCGTCGCTTCCGCGGAGCGTAACGACGGCGCCGACGACTGGTGCACCATCGCCGCTCGAAACGCGTCCGGAAAACGGGACGCCATTTCCCTCGCGCGCGTTTGCCGGAGCGACCACGCACATTGCGAGCACCAACCCGAACGTGCCGGCGAGCATGGCCCGGCGGTTGAAGAACGCCATTTTCGTTGCAGCTCCACGCTGTGCGATACGCGGGACGACGCAACAGCGCCTTGGTTCGTCGGCCCGCTGTGGCCGGCGTGGCGCGCGGGGTTCGCTCGGCGGCGCGCGAAGCGGGATACAACATGCTGACACAAACGGTTCCCGGTGCGCCGCAGCCGCGCGAAGGCGAGATGCGCGCCCTTACGAAAGCAGCGCCGGGTCCCGGTTTCGTACTGAACGCCGCGCCCGTACCCGCGATCGGGGCCGCCGACGTTCTCATCCGCGTGCGCAAAGCGGGCGTCTGCGGCACCGACCATCATATCTATGAGTGGGATACGTGGGCACAGCGGCGTGTGAAACCGCCGCTGATCGTCGGGCACGAGTTCATGGGGACGGTCGAGGCCGTCGGCGAGGCGGTGCGCGGCATCGCGGTCGGCGAACGCGTGTCGGCCGAAGGCCACATCTCGTGCGGCGTGTGCCGGCAATGCCGTACGGGCGAAGCGCATATCTGCTCGCACGTCAAGATCATCGGCGTCGACACCGACGGCGCGTTCGCCGGCTACATCGCGATGCCGGCGGGTAACGTCTGGCGCCTCGATCCCGCGATCCCCGATGAATTCGCGGCGATCTTCGATCCGCTGGGAAACGCCGTGCACACGGTCATGGCGGCGGGCGTCAGCACGAAAACCGTGGTCATCACCGGCGTCGGATCGATCGGCCTAATGGCGATCCCCGTTGCGCGCGCTGCCGGCGCCGCCTCGGTGTTCGCCATCGACATCAATCCGCAGAAACTCGCGCTCGCCGAGCGCGTCGGCGCCGACGCCGTGTTCGACGCGCGCGATCCGAACCTGCTCGATGAGATCGCACGCCGCACCGGCGGCGACGGCGCGGACGTTCTGCTCGAGATGTCGGGCAGCGGTTCGGCGATCGACGCCGGCCTCCACATGCTGCGCAACGGCGGCCGCGCCGCGCTGCTGGGCATCCCGCCCGACGACGTGGCGATCAATCTGGCCGAACGGATCATCTTCAAAGGTTTGACCGTGCTTGGCATAAACGGCCGCAAGATGTTCGAGACGTGGTATCAGACCGAAGCGCTGGTGCGCAGCGGACGCGTCGATCTGCGCCCGATCATCACCCACGAATTGCCGCTCGAAGCGTTCGCGGACGCCTTCGATTTGATGCGTACGGGCGCGGGCGCAAAGATCGTACTCGACGTATCTCCCGCGGCTTAGGACGCCACCGACCCGCTGCCGCGTCGGATGACGCGGGGACTGAAGCAGTTCGTGTGCAACAGCAGTATCGCTAGCGCAGCCGACGTTCCGACAGACTTTCGCGCAGCGGCAGTGACGGGTCTTGCGAGCGTGGTTCAACCTGTCCCGAAGCGGGCAATTTCGCGGCATGCACCTGAACGTTTTAGCTTCGCCGTTGCCGTCTCACGATGACTTGCGGTCGGCGGCGTTGCGCGAGGCGCAGCGGTCCGATAACGGCGGCCTCGGGTTCCATATGTGGGCGACCGTCGTCGATCGCAACGGCTTGGTCGCCAGTGGATGGGGACATCTCCCTTGCCCTGGGCGCACCACAGAGGTCGGCCTTGCGCTCCCCAAGACGAACCCGATTCGGGGAAAGTCAGCATGATCGACCGAGGAGTGCTCGCCGGCGCTGCCGGCATCGTCGTGCTCGACGGCGTTTCATATTTAGACGAACTGATCCGCGCTCGGCCGTCCAGCGAATTGCCTTCGCAGGTCGTGCAGAAGCTCGCGGCAATTGTCGGCCTGTCGGCGCTCGCGAGCGAAGAAGGCGATGCTCCCAAGAATAGACGAAGCGGCGCCGGCCCTTTGATGGGATACGGCGTCGGTCTCGGTAGCGCGGTCGTCCATGCGACGATTCGCCCGGCCACGCGCTGGTTACCCTGGCCCTTAGCCGGCATTTTGCTGGGTGGTGCGACCCTCGTCGTGAGTGAAGGCTTGGCGACAAGGCTGGGAGCGACCGATTGGGGGACGTGGACGCCAGCCCAATGGCTCTCCGATATCATTCCGCGTACGTTCTACGGTTTAACGGTTGCGTACGTGTACGAGCGGTTAATAGTAGGCGAGTAGACGCTCCTACGGTCTCATCGTCGTTCGATAGCACGCCCCCGACGCAAGACGCACGGGTCTCCAGAGAGGCAAGTGCTTTTCCGAGGCTCAGGCTATCGCGTACCGAATGAGCGCCGCATGAACGCTGCCTTCGAATCGAAACTCAATGCCGATCTCGCTGCGCTCAAAACCGCCGGAACGTATAAGCAGTTGCGCCATCTGACGACGCCGATGGCGGCGCACGCGCACATGGAAGAAGCCGGCGACGTCATCGTGCTTTCCAGTAATAATTATCTCGGGCTGGCGGATGACCCCGACGTCGTCGCCGCCGGCAAAGCCGCGCTCGACCGCTACGGTGCGGGCACCGCATCGGTCCGCTTCATCTGCGGCACGTTCGATCTACATCGTCAGCTAGAAGAGAAGATCGCGAGCTTCTTCGGCTTTGAATCCGCTCTCAGTTACGTCTCGTGTTGGACGGCGAACGAAGGACTGTTGCCGACGATCGGCCTCAAAGGCAACAGCCTCATTTCCGATGAGCTCAACCACGCGTCGATCATCGACGCCTGTCGCTTAGCGGGCGCCAAACGTTTGCGCTACAAGCACGGCGACATGGCGGATCTCGAAGCGCAATTGAGGGCGGCCGAGGGCACGCCGATCATCGTGACCGACGGCGTGTTTTCGATGGAAGGCGATATCGCCAAACTGCCCGCGATCGTCGCGCTCGCCGAGCGTTACGGCGCCGTGACGGTCGTCGACGACAGTCACGGCACCGGCGTGATGGGCGACACGGGACGCGGCACGATCGAACACTACGGCCTAACCGGCAAGATCGACATCATCACCGGAACGCTCGGGAAAGCGCTGGGGGGCGCGGTGGGCGGTTTTGTCGCCGGTTCACACGCACTCGTCGATACGCTCGTGCAACGCTCGCGCACGCAACTGTTTTCCAACGCCCTCCCCGCGACCGTAGCGGCGAGTGCCTTGCGCGCGATCGAAATCCTCGATGCGCATCCCGAGCTCGTCGCCAAGCAGCACGATAACGTCGCCTATCTCCGCGCCGGTCTCACCAGACTCGGCTTCAAACCGCTCGAC
>JALYUD010000178.1 GCA_030853905.1 Vulcanimicrobiota bacterium | reverse complement strand
CCAGCAGAGGCCACGTCTCGTCGGCGCTGGGAGCGTAGACGATGAGGTGCGCATCGGGCAGGCGTGAACGCAGCGCTCGCACGCGTCCGAAGGGAGCCTCGATGGAACTCGCATCGAGGACGACGATGTCGGGCTGCAGCCGTCGCAGCACAGCGGCTCGCGGGGCGGATTCCACCCCGACGACATCGTGACCGCTGGCGGTGATCGCGGCGGCAAAGTAGGGGCCGAACAGGGCTTGCGGTTCGATGAGGAGGACGCGCTTGCGGGTCCTCGAGGCGGCGGCGGACAACATGTTCTTGCACTGTAGCAGTCAGCTCGCTGCCGGTTGTAGTGCGTGTCGGCACACTTTTGGGACGAACATAGAGGTCGTGCACCTGATCCCTTTCGACCTCATCTACGGAAAACGCCCGGCCCTCGTCTCACCTGCGGCGGAAACCAGCGACATTTCCCTCTCCGACCGTGCCGTCGTCGCCTTGGCCATCCTGGCGCTGCTCTGTGGTGCCTTTTTCCGCTTCGACGCCCTCGGCCATAAGCTCTATACCAACGACGAAGCGACGACCTCGGTTCACGTCAGCGGTCATACGATCGCCGACTACACGGCGGCGGCCGCGGCGGGGCGCATCCTGACGGCGGGGGACATGTTGCGTTACCAACACATCGATCCGGCCACGGGATTCGGCGATGTGGCGCGCTCGCTCGCGAGCGAGGACCCGCAGCACCCGCCGCTCTTCTACGTGCTCGAACGCGGCTGGGAAGGGCTCGTCGGGACGTCGGTCGCCGCGCGGCGCTCGCTGCCGGCGCTTTTCGGCGTGCTGGGAATGTTCGCGGCCTTTTGGTTCGGCCGGACCCTGCTGCGTCTCGGCCGAGACGCAGCAGCAGCTGCGCCGCCGCAACAGCCCGGCCACCGGCAGGCCGCTAACCGCTTCGGGCTCGTGCTGGCGGTGCTGGTTGCCGTGTCGCCGTTTCACATCGTCTATGCGCAGCAGGCGCGCGAGTACAGTCTGTGGTCGATTTTCGTGTTCGCCGGCAGCGCTGCGCTGTTGCGTGCCCTGCCAGGCAGTACGGCGTCCGGTCGGCCGGATTGGCGGCGCTGGGCCCTCTTTGCCGCACTGACGGCGGGCGGCCTGTACACCGACGTCATCTATCTGTACATACTGCCCGCTCAGGCTCTGTACGTCGTCGCCGTCTACCGCGACGACGTGAAGCGAGCCGTGTTACCGTTTGTTGCCGCGGCGGCCGCCGGGCTTGCCGCCTTTGCCCCGTGGCTCATGGTATTGGTCGAACATGCCGCCCTGATCACGAACAACACGTACTTGGGAGCGCCGTTACCCGCTCAAGCGATCGTCTTGAAATGGCTCTTCAACCTGGGCGCGGTGTTCTTTGATCTGGATTACCTCCGGCACGCATCCGCGATCATCGTGCTGCCGATCTTGGCGCTTGCCGGTTGGGGCGTAGCACAACTCGTGCGCCGTCGCCCCGCCGCCGCGACTTACGTGCTGGCCCTCGGGTTCGTGACGGCGGCCGCGTTCGTGATCCCGGATCTGGCGCAGCATGAGAGTCGCTCGACGGCGGCCCGGTACCTGATCCCGACCTGGATCGCGCTTGAAAGCGCCGTTGCGTTCGCTCTTTACGTGGGGCTGCGCAGTACCAAGGGCTTGCTGCGAACGGTCGCCGCCGTGGGCTTTGGGGGGCTTCTCAGCTGCGGCATCTTGTCGGCTTCGGTCTCCGCGACGCACGAGTTCTGGTGGGCCGACAGCAGCGTTGCGCCGATCGGTCCGATGGCCCGCGCCGTGCGAGCGGCTCGGGCCCCCGTGACGGTCATTTTTCGCGACGAAAAGCCGATCTGGAACTTTGCACCGATGGAACTCGCGAATGAAGTGCCCCCGCAAACGCGGCTACAACTCCTGACGGATCACGCCCCGCCCGTGGTCGTGGCCGGTGGAACGACGTTCCTCCTCGACCCGAGCACAGCACTGCGCCGCGCCGTCTCGGCGGGAGGCCGCCGATTGACTGAAGTCTACGCGCAGCCCGTCGCCGACGATCTTGGAACGCTCCGGCGCGCCACGTCGGTCGCACGCGCGCGCGACGGGTTCGTCGATGTGCGCTCGTCACTATGGCGGGTGACGGCCGCGGTCCCGGCACCACGCGCGCCCCAGGCGCGTTTCAAGCATGCTCCCTGAAACGATGAAGGGGCCGCTGCAACGTCAAGCCCGAAAGGCCCTATATCCCGGGAGCGGATGGGTCTTCGCGCTACTTCCTCACTTTCGTATGCTACGGATGAACTCAATGCGCCAGAATCTCTTGCGGACGGCTCTGACTGTCCTATTCACTTCGCTTAGTTGCTTCGCCGCGAGCCCTGCGCTCGCAGCCTCGAGCGATTATCGCATCCGTCCCGGCGATATCCTCGACGTGACGGTCTACGGGGAACCGACCCTCACTCAGCCGCAGCTGCGCGTACTGCCGGGCGGCACGATCGTCGAACCGCTGGTCGGCTCGGTTGCGGTGGGCGGCCTCACGACCTCACAGGCAGGCTCTGCGGTCGGACGCGCCCTGACGCACTATCTGCGTCATCCCAAAGAGACGGTCGCGGTCGAGCAGGTCGGCCCGGTCGACGTCTACGTCCTGGGCAACGTGAAGCTCCCGGGGAAATACACGCTGCAGCCGGAGAGCCGCATCATGGACGCGCTGGCCGCGGCGGGGGGTCTGGGGCCGACCGACGGCGATCTGCCTGAGGCGCGCGTTTCCGTCGACGGCGACGTCACGAACGTCTCGCTCGAGAAGCTGCTGCACCAGGGCGACCTGACGATGAACGAACGCGTCCAGAACGACATGGCCGTATACGTCGTCTCGCCCAATACGTTCGACGTACAAGTCTACGGTGCCGTCGCTAAGCCCGGTGACGTGACGATGCATGAAGGCGATCGGCTGGTCCAAGCGATCGCGCGCGCCGGCGAAGGTGCCAACACGAACGCCGATCTCAATCGCGTCGTCTTGCGCCGCATCGGCAGCGACGGCAAAGCGACGGACCAAACGGTCAACCTATACGCGATCTACGGAAAAAACGGCGACTCGTCTAAGGACGTCGCGCTCCAGAAAGGCGATACGATTTTCGTGCCCCAAGGCGTCGGCCGACAAGATAGAGTCTCGCCGCTGACGGGGCTCCTCTACGCTCTGTTCCACTTCTAGCCGATTCCTGTAACGATGCTCAATCGACGCAGTGACCTCGTCCCCGCCGGCACGGCCGGCAGTTCGATTTTGCCCAGCGGCGAGCTGGCTCACGACGCGCTGGTGCACGACGTCAACCTGAGCCGCTGGTGGCAGGCGCTGCTGCGGCGGCGCCTGCTGTTCGCTGCGATCTTCGGCAGTTTCGTCGTGTTCGTCGTCCTGCTGACGGTACTGCAGCCCAAAACGTACACGACGACGACGAACCTGATTGCCGGAAGCGCCAATGCCGACGGTTCCAATGCGCAGACCGTGGGCAGCGATCTGCCGGCGCTCAATGCGCTCAACGGCACAAACGGCGTGCAGACCGCCGAAACCTACGCCGAGCTGATCCAGGAGCCGGCCGTGGCGCAGCAAGTCGCCGCAGATCTCAAACTGCCCGATCCCGCCGCTTTAACGGCAGCCGTCACGGTCAAGCCGGTCGCCGATACGTCGATCCTGACGATCTTTGCGACCTGGCGCGATCCCGTCGAGTCGGCCAAGATCGCCAATGAATTTGCCGCCGTGTTCGTCTCGCACGAGCGCAAGCTCGTTGCGCAGCAAGCCGACGCCGCTCTGGCATTCCTTCAGAACCAACTGCCGCAAGCGGAACAAAATCTGCGCTCTTCGCAAGAAGCGCTCTCCGAATATCAAGGCCAGGTCGGCATCGCCGATCTGACCACGCAGACGCAGAACGACATCACCGCTGCCGCCGCCCTCGACGCCAAAGCGCAAGGGATCGAACTGGACGGCCGGCAGGCCGCGGCGCAACTGCAAGCCGTCGAAGATCAGCTCGCCAAAACGCCGGCGACGATCCTGACCTCGCAGAACGAAGCCGCGAATCCCGTTTCGGCGCAACTCGACACGCAGATCGCGACCTTGAAGTCGCAGCTGAGCGCCGCGCGGCAGCAGTACACCGACGATTATCCGACCGTCGTTTCGCTGCAGGCGCAGCTGACGCAACAAGAGCGCGCCGCCAAGTCGCAACCTCGCAATGTGATCTCCGGCACGCAAACGGGACCCAATCCCCTTTACCAAGCGCTGACGCAGCAGGCGGCGACGCTCGAAGGCCAGATCGCTTCGGCGCAGGCCCAAGGCAGCGCCGTTGCTGGGCAGCGCCGAGCCATGCAGCCCAGACTCGATCGTCTGCCCGAAGAGTCGCGCCGCATCGGCGACTTGCAGCGCGCCGTCAAGAGCTCCCAAGGCGTGTACGATGCTTTGCAGCTCAAGTACCAAGACGCAACGATCTCGAAGAATACTGCGCTCAGTGACGTAACGATCACCCAACCTGCCGATCCGACCGTCTTCATCGCGCGGCCGAGCGTCCTGCTCAATCTGGCGGTCGGCATCATCGTCGGACTGTTACTTGCGCTCGGCACGGTCTTCACGGTCGAGTTCTTCGATGATCGCTTTCGCAACGAGGCCGACGTCGCGCAACGCTTGGGTCTGCCCGTGCTGGCCGCAATTCCCAGCTTCGACGAGCGAACGATGCTCAAAAACGCCGATTGGGTGAAGCCGCTCTCGGCCGAAGCGTTCTATCAGCTGGTCGCGTCGCTGCGCTATTCGTCGAACGAACCGCCGCGCGTCATCACCTTCACGAGCCCCGACCAGGGTGACGGCAAGTCGACGATCGCGGTCAATACGGCCCTGAGCCTCGCCTTGATGAAAGCGCGCGTCCTGATCATCGACGGGGACCTGCGCCGCCCGAGCGTCCACACCAAGCTTTCGCTGCCCAATGAAAGCGGTCTCTCCGACGTGCTCGTCGGCGTGACGAAGCTCGAAGACGCGATCAAACCGACGGAGCATGCGGGCGTCTCCGTGCTGACGAGCGGTCATCCTGCGCCCAATCCCGTTGGGCTGTTGCAAAGCGCGGGTTTCGACAAATTGCTCGAACGCGTGCGCGGGCAATACGATTTCGTCATCGTCGACGGACCGGCGTTGCGTTCGATCGTCGACGGCGTCGTGCTCGGCATCAAGACCGACGGGACGGTGCTCGTCATCAACTCGCAAAAATCGGATAGCCGCGCCGTCAATACGGCACTCTCGAAACTGCGTAGCGTCGGATCGGTCAATCTGATCGGCGTCGTGCTCAACGGAACGCGTCCCGACGCGCGCGAACACAACGATTACTATTTAGGAGCGGGCCAATCGATATCGCTGCCGGTGAACTCGGGCGGCTGACGCCGGCGCGGTGGTCACTCGGTCCGCGCCGAACCGTTCGAGTCGTTCTGGTCGAACGTCTGCCGCTCGTCGTCAAGGCGTTGCGGCACGTGCTTTCCGTCGATCCGCAGATCGACGTGATCGCCGACGTTGCGGAGCCGTCCGATCCGAAGCTCGCCTCGCTGCGTCCCGATATCGTGCTGCTCGACGTCGATCAACTGACGATGCCGCTCGAAGAAGCGATCGCCGTGTGCGAGCGTGCCACGCCGCAGAGCCGGGTGTGCGCGCTGTCCGCGCAGCATCGCCCGCGCGCCATGCAGCGCGCCCTCGCCGCCAAAGCCGATGCCTACATCGCCAAAGACACCTCGCCGGCGATGCTGGTCGAGATCGTGCACTCGGTTGCCGGCGGCGAATTCTATGCCGACCCGCGCATCGCGGGCGCAATGCTACGGCGGCGCTCGAGCCGCAGCGGCGACATCGGCGATCTGTCCAGCCGCGAATTCGAGATCGTGCGGCTGATCGCCGAGGGTCTCTCCAATCGCGAGATCGGCAAGCGCTTGACCTTGTCGGAGAAGACGGTCAAGAACCACGTGAGCCACATCCTCTCGAAGCTGAAAGTCAGCGCTCGTTCTTGAGTCGCGGTCTACGCCGTTCGCAATGGACTCGTGACGTAGCGTGTCGGCACACTCCGATGAAAGGGGCCGCATGCGAACCTATCTGATCGAGCCGCAGACGGTGTTCGTGCCGTTCCTGACTCGACTGCTCGCCGATGCCGGTCTCGGGGTCGTGGCGACCCACGATGATGTCGACGGAAAGGATATCGTCGCGCACGATCCAGCGGCAATTTTCGTCGACGTCGATTTTTTTAGCCGCGGCGCTCCCAATGCGTTGTGCCGCATTCGCCAGGTCGTCCGGAATGCTGCGATCATCGCCTTCTCCGAAACGGACGACCCGACGTTCGAAGCCGCCTGCTACATATCCGGCGCGACGCTGCTGCTATCCAAGCGCAGCGGCATGGAACTGCTGCTTAGAAGCTTGCGCAGCGTTCTGGCGCCGCAACCCGTCCAGGCAGCGTCGGTCTAGCCCATTCGCCCCTCCAACTTCGTATGTTTGCGGCGAACGTGCATCCGGCGAAGTCAAGATACAAGGCGCGCCCGCCATACGCGCGAGTCTAACCTAACAAGAGGTTGTTGGACTTCGCGCTTTCGTCCGCGCCCGAGGCGCGCTTTTGCGCGGCGGA
>JALYUD010000165.1 GCA_030853905.1 Vulcanimicrobiota bacterium | reverse complement strand
CGCCCCAGCAGCCCCGCGTGCGGTTGCGACGTAAATAAGTCGATGTCGTCGGAGTACCGATGCTCGAAATAACACCGCGCAAGCGCCGTACCTCCGGTCAGAACGAGCGCATCGGCGTAGGTCGCGGCAACGGAAAGTATCCGGTTTTGCAGCGGATACAAGACATTTTCGTAAAGGCGGCGTTCCTCCGGCGTTGCCAGCCGGAACGGCAGGTGCATGCCGATGCACTACTCGGCCGGCCGGCCAGAAACCTCGCCGAAAAAGAGGAGTGTGTCGCGCTGTCTACGGGCTGGATCGCGCCGCACTCTTGCGGGGCGATATGTGCCAGAACTCTAAGCCCATCGGCAGTGCCGCCGGCGAGAGCGGCGTGAGGACGTAGCCGCTCAGGTTTCGCGGTACGACGGCGCCGAGCCGATTTGAATACAGATAAAGCCGCGGCAGGTCGTGCGAGGCCAGTTCTTGGTAGCGATCGAGCGCGGCTCGCGCGATGCGTGGCGAAGGAGCAGTGCGGGCGGTTTCGATCGCGCGGTCGATGTGCGGGTTCGAGTAAAAACCTTCGTTGTAACCGCCGTTGGCGCGCGTCTGTGTCGAATAATCACGCTTGTAGCCGTCGGGGTACGGCAGCAGGATCACGCCGGTGAGCGCCAACTGAAAGTTGCTGCTCAGCTCGTCGTTGAAAAATGTCTGTAGTTCTTCGTTGTCAAGGGAACAGTCGATGCCGACGGCGCGAAAGTTGGCTTGAATCAACTCGGCGATCGCGCTGCCGACGGCGTCGGTCGCGCCTTCGGTCTTCAGCGTAATGCGCAACGCCTTGCCGGCTTTCATGCGGACGTTGCCGCGCAATTTCCATCCGTCGGCTTCGAGCAGCCGGCGCGCCTGTGCCGGATCGTAGCGGTACGTCGCCACGCTGCGATCGTAGTATGGCGAGAACGTCGGGAGAGGGCCGTTGAGCACGTCGCCTTGGCCGCTGAGAATGCCGTCGATCATGAACTGCCGATCGAGCGCATACATCATGGCGCGCTTGACGAGCGGATCGGACATCCACGGAATCGCCGGATCGTGATAGTTCGGAACGAGCGTAAAGGCGACGTTCCAGGGCCAGTCGACGAACGTGTAATTGCCGCGCAGGCGCCGGCGAACGCGCCATAGCTGCGGAGGAATGTCGGTTACGTCGACTTCGCCCGCGGCAACGGCCGCGTAAAGCGAATCTTGCTCGGGATAGACGCGAAAGGCGATCTCGTCCAGTAGCGGCCGGCGGCCCCAATAGCGCGGATTCGGCGTCAGGATCAAGTAGGAGTCGCGCACGCTGCGCTCGATGCGCCAGGGTCCGCTGATGACGGGGTGCTGCGAGAACGCCGCGTCGCCGATGACGAACTTCGCTTCCGCTTTCGAATCGGCAGGATAGCGACGCAAGATGCGCTTCGGTAAGACGAACGTTTCGCCGAGCGCGTTCTCGAGAAACGGCGGAGACGGGCTCGCTAAACGCAGTTCAATCGTATGATCGTCGAGCGCGCGAACGGAACGCATCAACGAGAAGTCGCCGGGGTTGCTTTCAGGCAGTCCCGGATTGGCGATGAGCCGCACGCTGAAGACGACGTCGTCGGCCAAGAGAGGCGTGCCGTCCGACCAGCGCACGCCGCGTCGCAGGTGCAGCACGTAGCGTTTGCCGCCATCCTGAATATCGACGTGCGAAATGAGGCTCGTCGGCCAATTCGGCCGCATGTCGCTACGCGAATCCATGTCGACCAGCGCCGAATAGATTAGGTGGTACACCATCTGCGAGGCGGAGCTGGTTGCCACGAGCGGATTGAAACCATCGGCTCCGCCGATCCACGCGCATACGATCGCGTTCGGATCGCGCGTCTCGGCACTGCGCGCGCCGCACCCGGGCGCCAGCAGCGTTAGCGCAAGCAGCAGCGCAGTCGCGCGCAGAAGCGTAGGCGCGTGCGGTAGAGCGGGCCCGTGCAAGAAATGCCTCACGTGCCCTCTTCACGCTCGCGCAGCCAGTCGCCTAAGAAGTTGAGCGCGCAGACCGTTGCAAGGATCGCGATCCCGGGCGGGAAGATCAACCAGTAGGCTTGCGCGAACAGATCGCTTTGCGCCGTTGATAGCAGATTGCCCCATGACGGCGTCGGCGCGCGTACCCCGATGCCCAGGTATGAGAGGGCCGTCTCCGCCAGCATCGCGCTTGCGATCATGAAAGTCGTCGTCGTGATGACGGTCCCCGCGGCATTCGGGACGAGGTGGCGGACGATGATGCGCGCGTTTCCCGCGCCGGCCGCGCGTGCCGCTTCGATGTAAAGCCGTTCTTTGAGCGTGAGGACTTCGCCGCGTACCAAGCGCGCGGGACCGAGCCACGACGTCGCGCCGATCACGAGCATCAACGAGAGAACGTTTCCATGGAAGAGCGCGGCCAGGAAAAGCAAGAGGAACAGCGTCGGCACAGCGAGCAGGACGTCGACGACGCGCATCAGCGCGGTGTCGAACCAGCCGCCGTAGAAACCGCACAACGATCCGTAGAGCGTGCCGATCGACATCGCGACGAAGGCGGCGACCGCTCCGACCGCAAGGGTGATCCGGCCGCCGACGATCAGCCGCGCCAGTTCGTCGCGGCCGAGCGCGTCGGTACCGAGGAGATGCGCGCCGCTCGGCCCCGCATACGCTTGTGCCGGATTCGTCGCGTCGGGCGCGGCGTGCAGAAAGACCGGAAGGATCGTGCAGGCCACGATCGTGAGCGCAACCCACGCGACGCTGATGCCCGCGACGATACCGAGCCCCGCGCGGCGCTGCGCCGGTTTAAACGCCTCGTCGACCGGCAATGTCATCGTCGCTTCGACGGCCTGCGTCATCGGAGTTGGACTCGCGGATCGACGACGGCGTACAACACATCGGCGAGCAGGTTGCCGAGGATCACGAGCACGCCCGTGATCAACGTCATGCCGAGTAAGGTCGCGTAGTCGCGATCGACGGCCGACTGCCAGAAGAGCTGGCCCATTCCGGGATACGCGAAGATCTGCTCGGTGATAACGGCGCCCCCGAAAAGCCCCGGAACCGTCGCGCCGATCAAGGTGATGAACGGTGTCAGCGCGTTGCGCAACGTGTGTCCGAAGAGGACGCGGCGCATCGCCAATCCTTTGGCGATGGCGGTTCGCGTGTAATCTTCGCGTAACTGCTCGACCATGCTGCCGCGGATATAGCGGCTCCACGCTGCGACCGAGACGATCGCGAGCGTCGCCGCCGGCAACGCCAGGTGCGCGATGCGCGACGGCACGTCGAAGCGTGCCGTATCGATCGTCTGCAAGCCGCCGACCGGCAGCCACTTCAGATCGACGGCGAACAGCGCGATCAGCAACGTCCCGAACCAGAACGTCGGCATCGACCAGCCGATGAACACGCCGATGCTGGCCGCGCGATCGAAGCGCGAGCGGCGCCGGTACGCCTGATAGACGCCGAGCGGTACCGCGCAGACGACGGACAAGATTAGCGCGCTGCCCATCAAGAGGATCGTCTGCGGTAAGCGCTCGGCGAGCAACGTGGTCACCGGCGCCTGGCGGATGTACGAATACCCGAGATCACCGTGGAGGAGCGCCCCGAGCCAGTCCGCGTACTGCTCGGGCCAGGGCCGATCGAGGCCGAGCTCATGCGTGATCTGCGCGAGTTGTGCCGGCGTCGCTTTTTCACCCGCCAGCGCCAGCGCCGGCCCTCCCGGCGCGAGGTGCAGTAACACGAACGTCAGCACCGTCACGCCGATCAGCGTCGGAATCGCAAGCAAGAGCCGTCGAACGACAAAGGCGGTCAAAGCGCCGCAATTGCTCGGCCGTTACCGGCCTGGCAGCGATTCACAGGTCTCGTTCAAGCACGCCTTTCATCTCGAGTGCCACGACCGTGATGGCCCAACCCCGGCTACACGTTCGACGCCGAGGGCGCCGGTTCCACGGGACTTACCAGCGGTAGCCGGCTAGCGCGTCCCACTGAGCCGGTTGCGTTGCGTCCCAATCGAAGAAACATTCGCCGATCGCGCCGACCGCTTTGCTCGTCGCGAGCGAGGCGGTAATTTCGCTTGCGGGCGGATAGCCGTTACGGCCCTCGTTGTCGGTCTGGCCGCCAATGCTGATCGGCATCGAACGGCGTGCTTCGCGCACGAGCTTGGCGTAGGATGCGCGCAAGAGGACGTCGACTTGCACGGGCGTCGTCGGCTTGCGGCGCATCATGCGCCAGTAAGCCATCGGCTGCAGGACGTCGCTGTATCGTGCGATCTGTTCGTAGGGATACTGCCTCTGCGTGAGATGTTCGAGATACGCATCTTCGACGGTTGCAACGAGCAGATAGCGAGGCCCGAGCGCCGCGCGGAGGTCGCGCACGTATTGCCACAGCGCGCTGGGGCCTTGCGGCGCGCCTCCCATGAATTCGTCCCCGCGCTCAACGTCGATCGCGAGGCCGGTCAGCGGCGTGCCTTTCGCCGTCCGATAGTATGCAGTTCGTAGGCTTTGCCGGAGGTCTTCCACGGTCGTATCCCGTGGAACTGTCCAGCCGATCGTGCCGATGCCGTGCGCGGCGAGACCGTCGATGATGGCATCGATCGTCGGTTTCGCTTCGGGCGTCACTTCCCAGTAGGCGCCATAGGCCGTGCGCAGTTCGACGTAGTGCAATCCGGCGCGCACCGCTTGCGCGACGATCGCTTGCGGGTCGAGATTGTTGTAGTAGATCGTGTCGATCGGATTTGTCGTGAAAAAAAGCCACATCGCTTTGCCGCCCGCATTCGCCACCCTCGTCGCCGGCGGCGGTGGAAACGTGGTAACCGGACTGAGGGCGACCGGCCGATGATCCGCGCGGTCGAGCACGTAACGGTAATGTTGGCCCGGCAGCACGGTTTCATCGCGATAGCTCGAACTCGGTCCTGCGATGACGACGAGTGTCCGCCTGCGTCCGCGACCGTCGATGCGGACGATGCGCGCCATCGTGCTTTCACGCGGGAACCAGCCGATGGCGACGGCGTGCGGCCCGAGCACCTGAGCCACGATGCGTGGTCCGTGCCAAGTGCGCGTGTCGGTATGAACCGTGACGGTGCCGAGCCGCGGCACGTTCGCTCGAACGTTCATCGTCAGCGGTCCATTGCGTTGCGTTTTTAGGATGGCGGCCGGCTGTCCGTAACGCAGGCGCGTCTGCCACTGCACGTACCCGTCACGCGAGCGCCAGTCGATATCGCTGTTCGCCATGATGCGCGTCGCGTTGCCCTGCGCATCGAAGAACTTCGTGAGGACGAGCCAGCGCGCATTCCCGTCGGCATCGAACCCGAGCGCCCGCGCATCCAAACGAAAGCGCACGGCCGGTTTGCCGAAGTAGATCAGTGCCGTCGGGGTCGACGCAGGTGCCGGCGTTGCGGGCACCCCCGACGGCTGCGCGACCGGCGCTTGGGACGGCTTAAAAGCGTGCGAAGACTGCGATGGGCGCGCCGAAAATGGCTGGCGGTGTGCAGGAAGCGTTCGGGGTAATCGCGCGGGTGCTGTTTGTGAAGGCCGCGCGAACTGCACGCCTGCGATCAGGCCCGTGGCGATGAGGGCAAGCGAGCCGACGATGAGGCGAGGCGTCATTCGGAGCGATCTCCTGAAGAAACGACGCGGGACGACGCTCGCGCACCGTCCCGCGTTCCTTTACCGAACCGTGCGAATCACATCTTCATCGTTGCGAAGAGTTCGAACGTCTGTGGGTAGGGCGAGAAGTAATTCGCGATCGGTTGGTAGATGTACGTGCCCGGCTTGAGATTGTGGTAGCCGGAAGAGGGACCGTTGACGCCTCCGCAACCGGTTGGATCGGCCACCAAGCACGGCGTTGGGCCGTTGCCTTGATCGGTGATGTTTCGCGCGGTGATGCCAAGCGTGAAATTTCGCGTGACATCCTTGGAGAACGTCATATTGACGAGGTACCATCCGCCGGCGAGCAAGTTTTTCGTCAATGCCGGCGGGCCGACCGGATCGCCCTTCGAGTCGAAGTTTTGCGTGTAACCAACGTTGTAGAACGTGTCGAGGTTGTAGAAGACTTCCGGATACCAGTGGAACCCCGACGAATGGAAGTCGGCCACGAGGGCCGACGTGAACAGAGGATTCGTCGGGTTACGATCAAGGATGCCGCGGCTGGTAAAATACGATGGAAGCGGCGCAAAGACCGGGCTCGCGCCGTTGAGGTTCGAAACCGATGTCGACCAGTAATTGTCGTACGTCGCCGTCAGCCAATACGAAAGGCCTTGCGGGCGATTGTCGACGTGGTTCAGGGCGAATTCGGCTCCCAACGTGTGGTGTCGCCCGCTGGCGGAGAGAACCGCTGGTCCTAGCAGAGGCGTTCCGTTGATGATGGCTTTAACGCCTCTGTATGATTCGTAATATCCGACGGAGTTATTGTAGTACGGGCCAATCCGCATCGACGTGTTGCTATCGAAGTTGTGCTCGAACATCAAGTCGCCGCTCTGGACGAGCTCGGGGTCGATGCTTGCGCCGTTGGTGCCGGGATCGTAGGCGGGGTTCGGCACGGGCACACCGTTCGGGCCGACCGGGTCCGTGCGTGCGACGTATGCTGAACCGATGAACGACGACGAGTTTCCGTAGGAGAACCGCAGCGCGTCGTTCGGATCGAAGCTGTAGGTTCCGTTGAAGGTCGGGTTATAGATGCCGGCTGAACGCGTCCCACCGAGAAGCGCTGGGACACCGTAATTGATGCGCGACCAAGCAATGCCCGGTGTCAACAACAACTTGCGCACCCGGATGTCTGCCGAAGCATAGGCGCTCGGGACGTGCGTCGGCACGTCCGAGTACGCGTAGTTTCGGTTCGGATACGTCCCGTTCGGGTTGAAGGAATCCCGCGCGACGTAAGCCAGCAGGTTGAGGTCGTATTCTTGCCCGGCTCCGGCTCGCACGGTCAGGTTCGGACTGATCGAATTGGTGTAGTCGCCCGAGAGGAAGTACATGTGCGAATTGCGATCACCGTAGAAGCTCTGGTCGTCGTAGCCGCACAGATTGTCCGCCGGCGCCGCGCCGAAGGGACCGTTCGCGTAGCCTTGGACCGGCGTGCCCGCGGCGTATGGATAGGTCGGACATGACGCGTTTACGTTGAGGTAGCCGCCCGGATTCTCGAGGCCCGGCAGATTCGGATCGGCCAGCGGCTGGTCGAAAATGTATTGGTTGTAATTCTCGGCCAGACGAAGATCGAAGAACGAGTTTTCGTTGATGTTGTGGTTCCATTGGATCTTGCCGATTCCAGAGTAGTGATGCCAAATGTTGGCCGGCCCGGGGATTGGCGACCAGGCGAAACCCAGCGGGCATGCCTGACCGTTGGGTGCCGTGCCGCCGACCGCGCCGAAGTATGAAGACTGCGCGGCTTTCGACGTCGTCGTATAGCCGGCACACGGCGTAAGGCTTAGCGGGCCCGGTTGCCCTTTGCCGGGCAAGCCGTAGTCGAAGGTGAAGTCGCCAAGCCCGTTTTGGATGAGAAACTGGAAATCGTCTTTCTGACTTGGCCGATAGTGAAAGTTTGCGACGAAATCGTTTTCGGTCACCGGCCCGGAGACGTCGCTGCCGATCAAGTTCGGATACGAATAGTTGCCGTATCCGTAGACGTTTTTCGAGTTGACCCCACCGTAGCCCACGTAATATGAGAGGCGCCGGTTTTGGGTTTGGCCGCCGTATTCGACCGAGAGGTAGTGGTTGTAGTCGGGGCTGGAGAGGCCGCCGGTCACCTCGCCGAAGGCCGGATAGGTGCCGACCTTGGCGACCGTGTTGATGACGCCGGCGCCGCTGCCCGCGGCCTGCGCCGGAAGACCGCCGGTGAAGACTTCCGTATTACCGATGCCGACGTCGGTGATGTCGCTCGTGAACAGTCCGAAGAGGCGTTCGCGAATCGGAATACCGTCGAACTCATAACCGACGTCGTGCGTATCGCTGCCCCGGATGCGCGGAAAGCCGACGCCGCCGGAAATCGTGACGCCGGGCACCGTACCGAGGTACGTGTTCAGCGTCTGTGAGTTGTAGTTCGCGCCGGTCGCCGCGGCGGCTTGCGCACCACTGACATTATAGACGTCGCTGCCATTGTTCGGGTTCACGAGGTTACTCGAGCTCCGCGTCTGCACCCTGGCGATCGTTCTGAGCGCTTTCCCGAGAGCCACGTTGTGGGTGACGGTTTGCGCCTGCGAGGCCGTGATGCCCGGGTCCGACGTCTCTGCATAGCCTTCGAGCTGAAACGATAACGTGTACGTATCCGCGTCGAGGCCGTTGAAGACGTAGAACCCGTGGCTGTCCGTCGTCGCCGTCGCTGCTTGACTCGGCGAGGCCGCGTTGACTTTCACGCCCGCAATCGGGGCGCCGGTCTGCGCGTCGACGACCGTGCCCTGGATCGTCCCCGTCGTTCCCGTGGCGGCGAACGCCGCATGCGGGATGCCAAGAAAGGCGACGATGAGCGCCGCCACGATCAGAACCGGCCACAGGCGCCATTCGAGGAGGTTGCGTTGCATCGATTCAGCTCCATTCGTATCGGGCGACGGCGCTGCTCCTGTAGCATCGCGCTGCGGCGGCCCTAGAAAAGGAAAAGCAAACGACGTGATCACACGCGCGTTCGCTGGTCCGACGAATGTCACCCGAAACGACCGAACTCCTGCCGGGATTCGACTTCGTCGAATCTGTTGCGTTCGGCCTTCGGCCGATCCGCCTGTCGTCGCCCGTCGGACAAAGTCCGACGGGCTCCTAGGGTGAAAACTCAGATCATCGTTTTCGTCACGCCGCGAGGAGCGTCGCTTTCGACGAAGTGGGCGCGGCCGGTGTAGAGGGCTAACATCTGGGCGGCGACGAGCCAGGCCAACGTGTTGAAGGCGATGCCGACGACGGGGCCCAGCACGGGAATGTCGCCCAGGCGCGCGCCGAAGACGTAGCGCAGGCTCTCGGCCTGCAGCGCTTCGCGCATCGGGCGGTTGACGATCTCGCGGGAATGGTCGTCGACGATGCCGATGATCGAGCAGGCGGCGTCGAGCATGGCGGCGCTGCCGTGGCGGAATTCGCCGGCCGAGAAGCCCTCGGCGTGGATGTAGCTCGCTTCCTTCAATTTGAGCGCGCACTCTTGGGCGACCGGCACGCCGTAGCCGGCGGCGACGATCACGACGCTGCGTCGGCGTCCGATGCGCTGTGCGGCGTCGGCGATCGCTTCGACACCGTCGCCGTCGAGCCAGCCGCGCACGTCTTCGGCCGTTTCGATCAAGGTCGAGGCATTGCGCGAATGGGAGTCGGCGATCAGGCCGGCCGCCCACAGCAGGATCGCCGCAGTCGCCGTCACGCTCTTGCTGGCGGGAACCGCAAGCTCCGTACCGGCGCCGACGTCGATGACGGCCTGGGCTCGTTCGCCGAGCGGCGAGTCGGCCGTGTTCGTCAGCGCGATCAGTTCTTTAGGGCGAAGCAGTTCGATCGCTTCGAGGATGTCCGCGGAACGGCCGCTCTGCGAGCAGGCGATGACGACGGCATCGCGATACGCCGCGTTGTCGAGCGGCGCTTCGCTCGCCGCCAATGCATGCGCGCGTACGCCGCGCCGCCGCAGCGCAAGCGCTCCCAAGCGCGCCATGAACAGTGAACTGCCGCTTCCCAACAACACGACGTCGCGATCGCGGATCGCGCGCGCCAACGTGTGCGCCTTGTCCGACTCGGCGATGCGCCGCCAGACGTCGGGTTGCTCGCGTATCTCCCGTTCGAAGTGAACGCCGAGCACTATTGCAGCGCGAGCAGCGACAGCGCCGCGCCGCGAACCTTCGATAAGGCCGCCGCACCGCCGGGGGCGTCCTCACCCATCCAATCGTTGACCAAGAACGAAAACGTGATCGGCCCGTGGGTTCTCGTCGCCACGAAACCGGAGATCGTGCGGACGTGGCTGATGCTGCCGGTCTTGGCGAACACCGCGCGTTCCGCCGGCGTCCCGCGGTACGCGTCTTGCAACGTGCCGCGCACCCCGGCAACCGGCAGCGCATCGAGCACGACGTCGCGATACGGTGCGTTCCAGTCGGCTTGCAGGATGGCGACGAGCGCGCGCGGGGTGATGCGGTCGTATTGCGAGAGGCCCGAACCGTCGCCGATCGTGACCGTGTTCGGATCGATGCCGACGGACCGTAAAAACTGCTGCTCCAGGAGTTGGCCCTTGTCGTCCGTGCCCGGCTCCCCGGCCTGCACGATGCCCAGTTCCTTCAACATCAGCTCGCCCATCAGATTGTCGCTCGGGTACCAGAAATCGGCCATCAGTTGCGGCATCGGTTCGGACGCATGGGACCACAGAAGCGGCGTGCCTACCGGCATCGTACCATCCATGACGCCGCCGCCGAGCGCGATCCCACGAGCGGCGAGCGCTTGTGCAAAAACGTCACCCGCATATGCTTCGGGATCCGGAACAGCGGGAACGAGATCGTCCGATTCCTTTGCGCCTGCCGGGTAACTGCCGCTCAGTTCGATCGTGCGCGGCTGATTCCACGGACGCGATATGTCTGAGGTGTCCTTCGAACCCGGCATTCCCGTCGTCAAGCGGTTGTCGATCTCGAACGTGCTGCTTTGCGGCGTGACGCGCAGGGCGACGGGCGCTCCCGCCGAGGAACCCGGAGTCATGAACGCATGGACGACGCCGTCTTCGAGTTCGAGCGCCGTGACGACGGGCGCGTAGTAGTACGGAAGATCATCCCACGACCAGCCGAAACCATAGCGCTGCGCATCGAAGTACGACGCGTCGGTAACGAGCGCGCCGGCGATGCGCTTGACGCCCTGCGTCGCTAGCGCGGCAGCGGCACCTTGCAAATCCTTTGCCCGCAGGAGTGCGTCACCGCCGCCGTGGAGGTAGATGTTTCCGGCGATAACTCCGTCCTTCGGTGCGCTCCCATCGACCGTCGTAAAATACGAAAACGACGTCCCCAAGCGCTGCAACGCCGTCGAACCGACCAACAGTTTGAAATTGGAGGCCGGCATGAACTCGTCGTCGGCGTTTTGTACGTAGAGCGTCGTCCCGCGCACCGTATCCCGGACCAGAAGGCCGACGTGCGCGCCGCGCAGAGTGGGGGCGGCGAGGATGCGCGCCAGCGAACGATCGAGAACGGTAGTCTGGTTCAGCGACCATGCCGAGCCGCTCGGGCTCGGCTTGCGCAACGTGGCCACCGACGACATATCCGCCGCCGACGCCCCGATGCTGCCGAAAATGCCGAATGCGCAACACACGATTGCGAAGGCGAGCGAGCCTTGCGTGCAGCGAAACGCGCGCGCGCTTCGAACCCTCGTTGGCATCATATCTCGATTTTCGCGCACTGCACGGAAGGTTCCCTATGATCGAGCGCTCACCGGAAAACGACATCGATTCATACCCGCATTGGAATCTCGACGACTGGGCGCCCCGTTTGCCGCCGGGACGCATCGCGCGCCTCTACGTCCATTGGTCGGCGCACGATTATCAGTCCGTGTTCCCGGCTTATCATTTCTGCGTCGCAACGGACTCGCAGGGCCGGCTCGTCGTCGTCAACACGCACGATGTGCGCGAGAACATGCGCGACGTCGCGGCGCAGCCGCCGCAACCGTACGCCGCGCACACGAGGGGACGCAACACGTTCGCGCTGGGCGTCTCGATCATGGCGATGGAAAACGCGACGCCGGCCGACTTCGGCCGTTTTCCGCTGACCGAGCCTCTGCTCGACGGTCTGTGCCGCGTGACCGCGCAACTGGCGAGTACATACGACGTGCCGATCGACGCGGAACACATCATGTCGCATGCGGAAGCCGCCCTGCATGACGGTTATTTCGGCACTGCGCCGGACGAACGATGGGACATCGCTCGCCTAAGGCCTGACAATCGCCCGCTGCTTCGGCGTGATGCTATCGATGTTGGCGACGAGTTGCGCGAGCGGATGCGGCGTTTCCGAACGCCGTGACGATCTCGTGCGGCAGGCGGCCGGCACTCGCCGCGAACGCATCGAGATCCGTCGCGGCATCGAGCAGGACGGTGTGCGAGTTCGTCACGCCGCCAGCGTCACTTTTCGTGATGTATTGCATACCGATCGACAGGATATCGTCCGAACCGGCCAGCGATCGCGGTAGACCGTCGGCATAGCCGCAGCGCGCCGTTACGATCGTCGCTTCCGGTTCGGCCGCCACCCCACCATAGCCGACGGCTGTCGCGGCGGAAACCCGTTCGACGTCCGTCACCGCAGCGACGACCCGCAGCGCGCAGCGCACGCCCGGAACCTCGAATCCTCCAGTCGCGCCGAACAAGCCGACTCCGATCCGAACCTTGTCGCCGTGAGCACCGTCGGCGGCGAGCGGAAACGTACTCGCGAAATCGGTTCCCGCGATCCGCACGCCTGCGTCGCGTAACAGCCGCATAGCGTCCTCAAAGCGCTCGAAATGCGCCGCGCGCCGTTCCCAGTCGACGACGTGCGACCACAATTCGACCTGCGCGGCCGCCCGCGCTAGCAGCGGCGCGAAGCCCCGTAGTTCGTCCAGGGAAAGGCCGCTCCAGCTCGTGGCCGGCCGCAAACCGACCCGGATCCGCAGCGGCCGCTTCCGATGCAGCGCCCATCGTGCTGCAACGCCGACTTCGGCCTCGCTCGCAATCGTCGGCAACGCATCGGAATCTAAGACGTCTGCGAGCCGCTCGGGCGGTACCCGCCCAAGCACGATCGCACGCGTCGCGCTGTAACGGCGCAGTTCGCCCAGCTCATCTTCGTCGGAAACGCAATATCCGCCGACGTGCCCCTCAAGCGCATCGACCAGCGCCCGATAGCCCCAGCCGTACCCGTCGCCTTTGACGACGGCATAAACCGGCACACCGGCAAACGCTTCCCACGCTCGCGCATTCGCCGCGACGACCGCACCGTCGAGCGCTATCTCGGGCCGCATGCCGAATCTCAACCTTCGCGCGGTAGCGTTAGCGGAGTGCTAAGAGGTGAACGCTTCTCCGGGCTTGCGTGCCGCCAGCCTATCGATCATCTCGCGCGATGGGATCTTGATGTTACGCGCTAATTGCAGCCAGCCCATCACTGTGATCGCCCAGTACGTCGGATCAAATTCGAACCAGCGCAGTCCGTGCCGCGCTGAGAACGGGAACGCGTGGTGATTGTTGTGCCAGCCTTCGCCGAAGGTTAGGATCGCGACCCACCAGTTGTTCGTCGAACGGTCGCTCGTCCGAAAGCTGCGATAACCGACGGCGTGTGATGCGCTATTGACGAGCCACGTGCAGTGGTACGTGAAAACGAGCCGCGCGAAGATGCCCCAGATGACCCACGACCATCCGCCGATCGCGAGCAGCAAGAGACCGAGCGCAATCGTGAGCAGCACGTTGTATTTGTCGATGAAACGGTAGAATGGTTCGCGCGCCAGGTCGGGTGCCCAACGTGCGCGCTCTTCCGGCGTGACGCGGTCCTTATTCGTGCGGAAGAGCCACTCGATGTGCGCCCAGGGCATACCGCGGTGCGAATCGTGCGGGTCCCCGTCACGGTCGGAGTTGGCGTGATGCGCGCGGTGCTGTGCGACCCATTCGATCGGGCCACCTTGGAGCGCCAGCGTGCCGATGATCGTGAGGGCATACTCGACGGGTTTGGGCACGACCAGGCTGCGGTGGGTCAACAGCCTATGGAACGCCAACGTGATTCCCATGCCGGTGATGACGTAGAGCCCCACCGCTACGGCGACCGCCGACCACGAAAAAAACATCGGAACGAAGATCCCGAGCGCGCCGAGGTGGATGACGGCAAGACCGATTCCGACGGGATAGTCGCGCTTGGCGGGTCGGAACGAGGAGCCGGTGGGCGAAACAGTCGCCATGGCAGTCCTTTCGGACAAAATCATTAGGTTGTTATCGCAGCAGGCGACGAGCTTCGACGGCGGTCCTGGTTAGCCCGGCTTATGAAGCGATCGGCTGCGAGTTGTGCGTCCCGTCCAACTGTGCTTTCGCGATGGCGAGTAACGACTCGAAGGCGGCTTGATCCGAGACGGCCAGATCGGCGAGGGCTTTGCGGTTGAGTGATACCCCACTTTTCTTGAGTCCGTCGATCAAGCGGGAATACGAAAGCCCTTCGCGACGCGCCGCAGCGTTGATGCGGCTGATCCACAGCGAGCGAAAATCGCGCTTGCGCACGCGGCGGTCGCGATAGGCGTAGTGTAACGAATGCAGCAGCGCTTCGTTGGCGACGCGGTAGTTGCGGCGGCGGGCGGCGCGAAAGCCCTTGACCAGTTTCATCACCTTGCGGTGATGCTTCTGTTTTGCGATGCCGCGCTTGATGCGAGCCATGAGAAGACACTCCCGAAATTACAGTAGGTACGGAATTTGCGGTGCGAAACGCGCCAGATCACCGGCGAAGACCGGTTGATCTTTGCGAAAGTTCCGTTTGCGCTTGCGCGTCTTCTTGCTCAGGATGTGACCGCAACCGCTGAACTGGTGCCGGTGCGTAACTTTGCCGTTCGCGCTGACTTTGACGCGCTTGGCGGTTCCGCGATGTGTTCTGATCTTAGGCACTGGATTGCACTCCTTGAGCTGCGCCGCTTGCCGCAACCCCGTCGGCGCTGGGCGCAGTCGTGGCAGCGGCTTCATGATGCGGTAACGTGAATTTCGGTGGTCCGGTGGGGACTGGGCGCGGCGCGAGGATCATGAACATGTTCTTGCCTTCGAGCTTCGCGTCGCGTTCGACGGTGGCGATCGGCGTCATGTCGGCTGCCATTCGGTCGAGCAGACGTTTGCCGAAGCTCGTGTACGTGATCTCGCGGCCGCGGAACATGATCGTCACTTTGACTTTGCCGCCGTCGAGCAGGAGCCGCTCGGCCATGCGCGCTTTGGTTTCGTAGTCATGCGTCTCGATCTTGGGCCGCAGCTTGACTTCCTTGAGCTCCCAGTTCTTTTGCTTTTTGCGGGTGTCTTTGTCTTTTTTCGATTGCTCGTACTTGAACCGACCGTAATCACTGATCTTGCACACCGGAGGCATGGCCGTGGGCGACACCTCGACGAGGTCAAGGCCTTTTTGGCGAGCCAGGGCGAGTGCGTTTTCCGTCGGCATCACGCCGAGTTGCGTGCCCTCGTCGTCGATGACGCGGACTTGCCGGATGCGGATTTGATCGTTGATGCGCAGGGGTCGTGCTATGGCAGAGTTCCTCGAAAAAAAAAGTGGCGACGCCGAAGCATCCCACTCGAAAGACCTACCGACGGTCCTTTTCGTGCGACCGGATCGCCCACAGGCATCCGGTGAGGGCGCTCGCGCAACCCTGCTTCGGCTCCTCTATCGTAACAAAAAACGCTCCTTAGGTCAACGGCGCAAGGCACGCCGCCGGTACGTGCGCCGGTGTTCGGCTGTGCTGCGGTGCGGCTCGGGGAAAGTCCGAGGCGCAGTGATGCGGTGCGGCTCGGGCAAAGTACGAGGCGCACCGAGAAAGATTCGGTTCTCGGCGTAGTCGAGGTAGACGATGAAGCGGCGCAAGACGTCGCTGCCGATCAGACCGTCCTCATCGCCGAACCCGAGCGCGCTCGGGGAAAGCGGCGCAACGCTCGGGACGTCGTTCAAGCGCCACGAGCCGACGGTCAGCCGCTGTGGGGGAAGCGCGCGGTAGGGCATCGGACCGCCGATGCCGGCGCCGCTACGAACGTCGCCTTGCAGGGGCAACGGCGCATCGGGATGCACGCGCATGAAGTGCGCGAACAAGACGAGCGAAAAATCGGCTCCCGTGTCGACGATGAAGTCGTCACCGCTCGCCTCACCGACGGTCGCGCGGGCGTTGGGCGTCTGCGAACCCAGGCGTACCCGAAGCGCGGCGGCATCACCCGGAGGCGGACCAGTGCCCGGGCGCGACGCGTCAACCGTGCCGCTCGCGTAGTCGATGCGCAGTGCCACCGCATCGAGGAAGTCGAACCCGAGTAATCCGACGACGCGCGTTGTGTGATCTTCTTGCAACGAAATCGGCATCGTTTGCATCACCACGTTGCGCATGACGAGCGGACCGATCGAGACTAGAGGCGCGACGACGCGACTGGCGGCGAACGTGCCCGCGACCGTCTGCATCACATGCCCGTACGCCGCGAGCCCGAGCGTTCGCGCGACGCTCGAGTCCAAGCTGATCGCCGCCGCTCCGGAATCGAGCAGAAAGTCGAGACCGCGTCCACCGATCGTCAAGCGGACGTAAATTCGGCCGCCTGCGATGCGCGCCGGCAAGCGCACGGTCTGCGCGCCCGCCGGAAACTCGACGAGCGTGCCCCGATCGTGCGGGATCGCGAGCTCGCTCGCAGCAACCGGCGTTCCGCTATCGTCGCGGACGAGCCGGTAGTCGAACGTGCCGGCGGAACCGTCCTCGTCGCCGAATTCGTGCCAGGCGCGCGTTCGGCCGTGCGCATCGGTACGGAAGTCGTCATACGACGTGCGCACCGTTCCGCCGGGCAACGTGTTCTCGACCCGTACGATCGCGTAGCTGCGCGGGTTGAAGAACGTGCGCCGCACGCGACCGCCGGCGTACGTCGCGCTGTCGAGCCAAGCGTCGAGCGGTTCGTGCACGCGCGAGACGTTCTGGGCGACGAGGCGCTCGTCGCCGTCAGGGGCGGATGTTTCGAGGACCGTCTGCCCGTTGTCGTCCTGGTGCCAGTGCTGCCCGTGGTCGACCCCACGCGCACTGCGGAACGGTCCGAGCCCAAGCGCCGCAGCGCGATCGGCGCCATGCCGCACGACGACGAGCGTCCCGGCGAGTCCCGCGCTGCGAACGCTCCACGTCTCGCGCTCGGTTTCGGGGCGATGCTCGACGCCGCCGGCCGCTCTCTCACGCGCGAACAGTTCGCTTGCCGTCGGCACCAGCTCACTTGTCGCGAGTGACGCCGCGGGTCGCGCGCTTGCGCGCAGAGGCTCGCTGCGCGGCGCCCGAGCGGGCGACACGTCCCAAGCACGTGCCGGGGCGCCGGCCATCGCGAACGCAAGCAGTGCGGGGACGGCCGCCATGCGCGTCACGCGCGTCGGCGTCACGCGCGACGAGTGAGTTCCGTCGGGATCGCCAAGGTCGGACGCGCGTCGAAATGCGGCTTGCCGTTACTCATCCGGCGCAGGTCGGCTAAAAGTTCGAGCGCCTTTTGCATCTGCGGATCACTGCCGCTGCGGCTGTCGTGCGGCGCGATATCGATGTCGTAGTCGGGGTCGGTACCGTAGTTCTCCACGTTCCAGCCGACGTCGACGAACCAGAACGAGAATTCGGGCTGCGTCGTGATCGTGTCGTCGACCAGGCGATGGTATGGTTCGATACCGATAACACCGCCCCAGGTGCGCTTGCCGACGAGCGGACCGAGTTTGTAGAGCTTGAAGGCGTGGCTGAAGATGTCACCGTCGGAGCCGGCGAACTGATTCGTCAGCGCGACCATCGGACCGACGACCGATTCCTTCGGATACGGTTCGGGCGGATTGTAGCGCGAGATATCGTAGCCGATCCGCTTACGTGCAAGCTTTTCAAGCAGCAGCGGCGAGACGTGACCGCCGCGGTTGTAACGGACGTCGACAAGCAGCGCGTCGCGTCCGAATTCCGACAGATAACCGCGGTGAAACTCGGAGAATCCCCACGGCCCCATGTCGGGAATGTGCAAGTAACCGACCGTCCCGCCAGTCTGCGCGTGCACGTATGCGCGGTTGTCCTCGACCCAGGCGCGATAACGCAGCATCCGCTCGTCGCGCAATGCGCGCACGACGACACGACGCCGCTGCTTGCCCGACGCGATCCCGAGCGAGATGTCCCTTCCGGCAGCATTGACCAGCAGTTCGTCAGGCGTGACGTCGTGCGAAAGGGCGCGTCCGCCGACGGTAAGGAGCACGTCGCCTTCGCGCACCCCGTTGCCCGGCGCGGCGAGCGGCGAGTCGATGTCGGAATTCCACGAATCGCCGCGATAAATCTTGGCGATGGCGTACCCGACGCCGTTCCAGGCGAGGTCGGCGCCGAGAAAGCCGCGGCGGTACTGCGGCGGCTTGCGGTGATCGCCGCCGATCTCATAGGCGTGCGACGTGCCGAGTTCCCCGAACATTTCCCACATCACATCGGAAAGTTCGGCGCGGGTGCGCACGAGCGGCAGCAGTTTCGCGTAGCGCTCGCGCACCATATTCCAGTCAACGCCCGACATCGATTCGTCCCAGAATTGTTCGCGCTGCATGCGCCACGCTTCGAGGTACATTTGCGCCCATTCGTCGCGCGGTTCGACTTCGACGCTGGCGCGCGAGAGGTCGAGCCAGCCGCTGCGCCGGCCGGGATCGTTCTGCGGTTTGGGCTCATCTTGCCCGTCCTCGGGAAGGTCGCCGAGCGCATCGATCGCGCGCAGCCGTTCGTGCGACGTATAAACGAGCGTATGGCCGTCCGCAGCGAGGCGAACGTCGCCGACGTCTTGTGCCAGCGGTGCAAGTCGTTGTTGTTCGAAGTCGTAGGCGAGCAACGTGCCGGTTTCGTCGTCGTCCTCCCAGGCGTGGCCCTCTGGCTTGATGCCGTGTGAAGCGAATTGCGTGAAGAGCGCGCGGCCGCGCGCCGCCACGATTTGGTCGTAGTTGCCTTCCTCGACCGGAAACCCCAAAATGCGGCCGCCGATGCCTTCAAAATCGATGTCGATGCGAACCGGCTTCGCGGCCTTCTTGTCGTCGTCGCGATCGTCGTCGTGGCGGTGTCGGTGCAAGGGTGCCGGTTTCGGAATGAACGGGTTCGCTACGTCGTCGCGCAAGGTGACGAGAAACGGTCGCGACGCTTGCGGGAAACTCAAGTCGAACTGCAGCGCATCGTAGACCGGATTGAAGTCCCGCGTTGAAATGAAGTAGAGGAAGTTGCCCTCGGGATCCCAAGCCGGCGCTCGATCGACGCGCAACAGCGGGGTGACGTCGTGCACGGCGCCCGATTTCACTTTGGCGATGCGCACGATCGACGTATCGGGACTGGCCGTCGCCGCAGGGTCGCCCTTGGTCGCGCAGGCGTACGCGAGCCAGCGGCCGTCGGGCGAAAACGCGAGGTCGCTGACGTTTGCCGCGGGGCTTTTGTCGATCTTGCGAACTTTCGCGCCGTCGAGTTCAATCAGCAAGAGTTCGCGACGGTGATTGGCCAAGGCGACGACGTCCGCGCTCGGCGAAACCGCCAGCTCGACGGTGCGCCCGATGTCGCCCGTGTCGATCGTTCGCGCAGCAGCTTCACCGTCGGCGCGCCGGACTTCGAGGCGTTCGGCGCCGCTTTCATCGCTCGTGCACACGAAGCGCTCGCCGTCGGGCAGCCACTCGGCGAGGCGATAGCGCACGCGGCTGCCCGCGCCGTGCGCGACGACGGCTTCCTCCCAGAGCGGCATCGTGAACGCGCGCCCGCGCGAAACCAGTGCCAGCGCGGTTCCGTCGGGACTGGGCGCGATGTGTTCGAGGTTGTCGTCGATTTCGACGAAGCGGCGTTTGGTTTGCACGGCGGTCGACGGCGCCTCGACGTCGACGTACGTGACGGCGTCGCTCTGTGGGTCGAGCAGCGCGATGCGAGCGCCCGTCGTGTACGCGATCGTCGTTCCGTCGGTTGAGGGGAAGCGGACGAAATATTCGGTCTCGTCGGTGTGGCGGCGCAGGTCGCCGCCGTCGGCGCGGACCGAGTAGATGTTGCCGACGCCCTCGTGGTCCGAGAGGAAGAAGATTCGCTCGCCGACCCACATCGGCCAAACGGGATTTCCGGCCAGCGATACGAGACGCGCGAACGTTCCGCCCTCGCGCTCGACCCACAGGTCGCCGGCCGTCCCACCCTTGTAGCGTTTCCACCGCGCCGGGTCGTCGTTGTTGCGCCCCAGAACCAGGCGGCCGTCGGGATGCTGCGAGAGGCTGCGCGCGTGGCCCAGCCGCAGGGGCTCGGGTACACCGCCGGCTGCGGGGATGCGGAAGCCCTGCGTTTCCCGGGCAAACGGCGAACCCGCGTCGGCACAGAACAGAATCGCCGCGCCGTCGGGCGTCCAGCTCGAGACGATGCAGGCGTCCGAACCGAGGAACGTGGCGCGTCGCGGCTCACCGCCGCCGGCGGCCATCGTATAGACTTCGGGCTGGCCCTCGTCACGGCCGACGAAGGCGATCGTCGTCGCATCGGGCGACAGCCGCGGCATCGAGATTTCTCCGGCGCTCGCAGTCAGCCGCCGGGCGATCCCGCCCGAGCGCGGCACCGACCACAGGTCGTCTTCACAGGCGAAAACGAGTAGGTCGCGCGCCACCGTCGCGTATCGATAATACCCGAGCCGATCCATCGCCGCTGCTGTTGGCGGGACCACGCGCGAACTCCCGGCATGGCGACAGAGCGTTCACGCCCCCATGCCCCTCTGGGGCGCCCGGCCGGTCTCGAACCGGCACGGCAGTTCGGCGGCGCGTCCGGTCGCTAAACGGATGCGCGCGGCATGAAGCGAACGTGCGCTGCGTGTCCGCTTTGCGACAGCACGTCCTCGACAAGTATTTCGGCTACCGCCGGCTCTACGTGGCCCACATCGAGCGGGCCGCGCCGCAGCGGGGCTCCCTTGCCGTGCTTTCGGAGATTGCCCGCCTCGCTTTCATGATCGTCGGAAATGCACTGTGCGCGTTGATTTTTTGGGTGCTGACGGTGAGCGCCGCCGCACGCGCCGGCGGCTTCGGGCCGTGGCCGGTCGTCTTTGGAATCTGCGCGCTGCTGCCGACCCTCTTCGCGGTGCTCTCGCTCACCGGACTGGCGAACGCCGTGCGCGACCGCGGACGCGTCGTCGCATCGACGCGCAGCGGTTGTGCCGAACAGGATATCGTGCGGGCGGTAGGTCGCTTCGCCGAGCAGCACCCCGAAGGGACGAACGTCGGCACACGGAGCATTGCGAGACCGTCCGAGAAGGTGGCGCGCTTCCGCGAACGGCCCCGCGGGCCCGGGCAATGAGCGCAACGGACGCGCGGATCGCGGCAGCGTTCGAGGCGAAATCGCCGCGTGCTCTCGCGCAGGCGATTTCGCGTGCCGAAGCGGGTCAAGGCGCGGCCCTAATGCACCGCTTTTTCGAACGGACGGGGCGAGCCGCGACGATTGGATTGACCGGGCCGCCGGGCGTCGGCAAATCGACCTTGTGCAGCGGGCTGATCGCTTTTGCCCGCGCCCGCGGCCGCAGCGTCGGCGTGGTCTCGGTCGACCCGAGTTCGCCCTTCTCCCACGGCGCGATCCTGGGCGATCGCATTCGCCTCGCCGAGCACTTCACGGACCCGGACGTGTTCATCCGCTCGATGGCCAGCCGCGGCCACCTCGGCGGCCTGGCCGGCGCGACCGGCGATGCCGTTGCCTTGATGGACGCCTTCGGCCTGGACGTCGTGATCGTCGAGACCGTCGGCGTCGGGCAGTCCGAGATCGAAATCGCCGAACTGGCCGACACGACGCTCGTCGCCTTGCAGCCGGGCAGCGGCGATTCCGTGCAGTTGCTCAAGGCCGGCATTTTGGAAGTCGCCGACGTCTTCGTCGTCAACAAGGCCGATCACCCGATGGCGCTTCAGTTACAGCGGGAGATTCGCGGCATGATGGAGATGCTCGATTTTTCGGGTTGGGTGCCCGAGCTCGTTGCAACGCAAGCGCGCGACAACATCGGCATCGACCGCTTGTGGGATGCGATCCTGCGACACGAGACGTACTTGCGCGACAGCGGCGAACTCGTGCGGAAGCGACGCAGCGCGTTCGGCCACCGGGTCCGAGCGCTCGTGATGGGGCGTTTGGAAGCGCGCATCGCGGGCCGAATCGCCGAGGTGGCTCGAAGGGCCGGCGGCGACCCGTATGCGGCCGCCGATACGATCGCTGCGCCGCTCGAAGCTGTCCTGCCGACGGCCGCGCCACCCTTCGCGGAGCCGGCCTTCATCTCGGCGAGCGTCAAGGGGTTATGAGCCGGCACCGTTCGAAACCGTCTGCCTTCGCGGCGGCGTTTACGAGAGTGAGATGATCGCGCCGGAACGGTTGAACCTCCCGTACACGGCCGAGGTCGAAGCCGCGACCGACGCGTTGTACGAGCGTGTCGCGCGCTCCGTGACGCCGGCCGAGTGGGAACTGTACGCACCCTACGTCGTGCAAATCGAAGCGCTCAAGCGCGAACGCAACGCGGTCGTGCTGGCGCACCATTATCAGACGGCGGAAATCTACCGCTGCGTCGCCGACATCGTCGGGGATTCGCTGGCGCTGGCGCAAGCGGCGGCGTCGACCGAGGCCGCCGTCATCGTCATGTGCGGCGTGCACTTCATGGCCGAGACGGCAAAGTTGCTGAGCCCCGGCAAGATTGTGCTGTTGCCCGACCTCGAAGCCGGCTGTTCGCTCGCCGAGTCGATTACGCCGGAAGACGTACGGCGTTTGCGCGTGGCCCATCCCGGTGCGCCGGTCGTCACCTACGTCAACACGTCCGCGGCCGTGAAGGCGGAGAGCGACGTCTGCTGTACCTCGGCCAATGCCGTCAAGGTCGTCGAATCGCTCGGCGTGCCGAAGGTCATCTTCCTGCCCGACCAATATCTCGCGGCTTACGTCGCCGCGAAAACCGCTGTTGAGATCGTCACCTGGCAGGGGCACTGCGAGGTTCACGAACGCTTTACCGCCGAAGAGATTCGTACGCTGCGAACGCAGCACGCCGGCATCCTCGTGCTTGCACATCCCGAATGTCCGCCCGAGGTACTGGCGAGCGCCGATTTCGTCGGTTCGACCACGGCGATGCTCGGTTATCTGCGCGAGACGAACCCGCAGAAGGTCGCGATGATCACCGAATGTTCGATGGCGGCCAATCTGGTCGATGCCTTTCCCGAGATCGAGTTCTCGCAGCCGTGCAATCTTTGCCCGCACATGCGGCGCATCACGCTACCCAAGATCATGCGGGCGCTCGAAACGATGTCGCCGCAGATCGAAATTGAGCCGTCCATTGCCGAGCGCGCACGCCATGCCGTCGAACGCATGGCGGCGATCGGACGCGACGGGCAGTGAAAGCGCTTCTGCGTGCCTGCCGTGGCTGATCGTCGTTATGATGCGATCGTCGTCGGGGGCGGTCTCGCCGGGATGCTGGCTGCGCTCGAACTGCAGCCGTTGCGGGTTGCGCTCGTTTCTTACGCGCGGCTCGGCGAGTCGACGTCGTCGGCCTGGGCGCAGGGCGGTATCGCCGCCGCGGTGGGCGATGACGACACACCGGCCTTGCACGCGGCCGACACGATCGCTGCGGGAGCCGGGCTCGTCGAACGGCGCGTCGCTTCACGCCTGGCAGCGGATGCCCCGGGCGCGATCGAGCGGATCGCCGCGCTCGGTGTGCGCTTCGATCGGACCGATGCGGCGCACTACGCACTCAGTCGCGAAGCCGCACACTCGCGGCGGCGTATTCTGCGCGCGGGCGGCGACGCAACCGGCGCCGAACTCGTGCGGGCAGTCACTGCCGCTGTATCCGCGTGCGCAACGATCGAACGCTTTGAAGGCGCGCGGGCGCTCGACGTCGTTCTCGATGATGCTCGCGCGATCGCAGGCCTCGTGTTACGTCACGAAGGGGGCGCCTGCGCTACGCTTGCCGCGCCGGCCGTCGTGCTCGCGACCGGCGGCATCGGCGGTCTCTACCGCTTCACGACCAACCCGACGGTCTCGCGGGGGACAGGAATCGCGATCGCAGCCCGCGCCGGCGCACGGCTGGCGGACCTTGAGTTCGTGCAGTTCCATCCGACCGCGCTTGACGTTCCGTGCGACCCGCTGCCGCTCGTGAGTGAAGCTGTGCGGGGCGAAGGCGCCATGCTCGTCGATGATGCCGGCGCGCGGATCATGGAGGGCATCGATCCCGCGCTGGAACTTGCGCCGCGTGATGTCGTGGCACGCCGGGTCTTTGCCTTACAGGCAGCGGGCAGACGCGTATTTCTCGATGCGCGTGAAGCCCTGGGCTCGACGTTCGCGGCGCGCTTTCCCACTGTCTTCACTGCGTGCATGCAGTTCGGCATCGATCCGGGGCGCCAGCCGCTGCCCGTCGTTGCTGCAGCGCACTATCACATGGGTGGTGTCGCGGTCGACGTCGAGGGCCGCACGAACGTCGCCGGCTTGTACGCCTGCGGTGAAGTCGCCGCGACCGGCGTGCACGGCGCGAACCGCCTTGCGAGCAACTCGCTGCTCGAGTCGGTCGTCTATCCCGAACGGATCGCACGCGACATCAAAGCGCATGTCGCGCATGGCGCGAGCGTCGCCAAGCGCGCCGGGCGGCGCGCCGCAGCTCCTTCAAATGTTGTTCCATATCGTGCGCGTGAGCTGCCCGGAGCGCACTTTTCCGATGACGCGCTCTCGTTGACCGGAAATCCGGTTCATCCCGGCGTGCCGCGGAGTAGCGACGAGAACGCGGCAACCGCCGCAGCGACGCAGCAAGCGTGGCGCGAGCTGCGTTCCGAGATGTACGCCGACGTCGGCGTCGAGCGGGATGAGAGCGGGTTGCGCCAAGCGCTGACCCGATTGTCTGCATTCGCCGAGTGCGCCGCAAGCGAGGAGCTGCGGGACGCGGCGACCGTCGGGGCCCTGATCGCGCGAGCGGCGCTGCGCCGCCGTGAATCGCGTGGCAGCCACTATCGCCTCGACTACCCCCTCAGTGCAGACGCCGAGCGCCACCGTTCCTTCTCATCACTGGCCGCCGCCGGACTTGCCGGAACGGCATGACCGCAGTACCCGCTGAACACCGGCCCAGCATGAACACCGGAACGCATCAACATCGGCACGGTATGAACATCGGCACGGTATGAATGCAGCAGCACGGGCATAGCGTAAACGCGATAGTCAGCGGCACCCCCTTGCGGCGTGCCAACGGACATGGCACGAACGCGGCAGTCACGACGCCTTGAGGGCTGCAGCAGCGGGCGTTGCGCTTGAACCGCTGCCTGCACTTTTATATGAGCCGCTCGTCCGCGCGGCGCTCGCCGAGGACTTCGGACTCGGTGGCGACCTCACGTCGCAAGCGACTATTCCCGCCGCAACGCACGCGCGCGGCGTTCTGGTCGCCCGTGAGCCCGGTGTTCTTGCCGGCATTGAGGTTGCGCTCAGTACATTCCGAATTCTAGATACGCGGGTCGCGGTGGATGTGCACGTCCGCGATGGTGAGCCGTTACGCCGCGGCGACACGATCGCGACGCTCGAAGGCCAAGCGCGCGCCCTGCTCGGCGCGGAGCGAACGGCCCTCAACCTGCTCTCACACCTTTCCGGCATCGCGACGGCGACTTCGCGCTACGTCGCGGCCCTCGGCGATTCACACTGCGCGATCACCGAGACGCGCAAAACGTTGCCGGGCTTGCGCGTCTTGCAGAAGTACGCCGTCCGCGCAGGCGGCGGCATGAATCACCGCCTGCGCCTCGACGATGCGATCCTGATCAAAGACAACCACATCGCACTTGCGGGCGGTGTCGCGTCGGCGATCCAATCGGCCCGAGCACGCGTGGGTCATCTCGTAAAGGTCGAAGTCGAAGTCGATACCCTCGCCCAACTCGACGTCGTTCTCGAACGGATCGCCGACATCGACGCCATTCTGCTCGACAACTTTACCCTCGCCGATACGCGCGAAGCCGTGCGCCGAATCAATCTCCGAGCCATCATCGAATCCTCCGGCGGCATCACGCTCGAAAACGTCGCGCCGCTCGGCGCAACGGGAATCGACGTCATCTCGGTGGGCGCACTCACGCACAGTGTTATAGCGCTCGACATCGGCCTGGATATTCACGTAAGCGGCGAACGTCGCGATACTTCACGCGACGAACTACGTCTTACACGCCGCGACGGTGCTGCGCGCTCCACCAATCGGGACATCGACTCGTAAGGCAACGGTCAGTGGTTCTCCGTAACGGTCGATGCTCGAGAGGTATTGTTGGTGAGTGAGATTGTCGCCGACGAGAGCGATCGTCGTGCCGGATTTTAAGGTGGCGCGTGCAGTGGCGCCGAACAGCAGCGCGGCGCCGAGCGGCTGCGTATTGCGATCGTCGTAATAGGTTTGGCCGACGTACGAGCCGTCGACGGAGAAGCCGAGGGGACCGGCGCCTGCGGCGTCGATGCCGATATTGGCGGAGCGTTCGGGAACGATGGCGAGCCGCTTGCCGATGATGTCGGCCGGACCGCTGGTCACGCGCGCGTATTGCGAGGTGCCCGAAAGGCGTAGGCGCGTGCAAGTTGAGAGCGGCTGGACGAAGGTGAGCGTTTCGCCGTTCGTCTGCGTGCGATCGATGTTCTCGCGGCGCATCAGCGTGGGCGTTATCGTGCGGAAGGCGATCGCGTCCGTAACGTGCGTCTGGGTCACGTCGAAAGCGAGCCGGCCGCTGCCCAACAGCACGTCGAGGCCCGCGCCATCGGTGCGGCTACGCTCGGGGACAAGGCCGGGGTTGGGCGCCATGACGACGGCCCCCACGTTGAAACCGCGCACCAGTTCGTTGAGATATGGGGCGCGAAAACCGCCGCCGCTCGAAAGTCGCAGCGCGACGCGCGAACTGACGTCGTAGCGCAGCGCAACCCGCGGCGAGACCGCGTTTTCATCGTGTCCCGGCACCGCCTGCGCCGTTGTCTTACCCTTGGCGATCGTTTCAAGCGCGAGATCGTCGTAACGGACACGATCGGCGCGCGCGCCGGCGAGTACTTCGAAGTGGGTGGCATGGAAGTTGGCTTGCAAGCCGATTCCTTGCAGCAAAGCGACGCCCGTTCCGAGCGCTTGCAAGGTCTGGCCGTTGGGACCGTACTGGATGCTCTCACCATCGACCCGTCGCTGATCGAGCAGAACGGTGAGGTCGGTCGTTCCCGGTAGTACGGACAGCGACGCAGCGAAACCGTTTTCGTTCGTCGGGACATGCTGCAGATAACGCAGCACGCCAGGCTTCGCCGGAGCCTGATCGTCGAGATTATAGACCGTTGTATCACGAACGTAGTATGCGAAGCGGGCGAGCGCCGCTCCGATATGATGCGATGCGGTGACGTCCTCTTGTCGCAGCGTCCGATCGAAGGTGTAATTCGGGCGACCTTCGTTCTGATGGTCGGAGCCCGCGCGAAAAGAGCCGTCGAGCGTCGTCGCCCCGTCGTCATAGCGCAAGCGAAAGTGCGTCATCCCGCTCGAGGCGACGGCCGGATGATCGAGCGGCGTCGCATATCCGGGTGGAAGATCGCGGTACGAAAAGTACGTCGATGTCGCGGCGAGCGACGCGCCGACGTCGCGCCCCAGCGGCGCTCGCGCCAAGATCGCGTCGTCGGAATTCGCATTCGTTCCGACCGCTGCGTTGACGAGACCATCGGGGATTACGCCCGCGCCTGCCTGCGGGGCGAACGTTTGTAGATCCAGCACGCCGCCGATCGCGCCCGACCCATAGAGCGCCGAACCTGCGCCGCGTAGGAGTTCGACGCGCTGCACTTCATCGAGCGGGTACGCCGGCCAGTCGATCTGACCGCCGAAAGCATCCTGCGCGGGAAAACCGTCGACGAGGACGGTCCCGCGATCGGTTCCCGCGCCGCCGAACGAGGCGCGCAGTTGTCCGTAGTTCGTGAACGCGCTGTTGCTGCGCGAGCGATCGAAACCCGGCAGCTGCCGCAAGACGCGGTCGGTTTGGAACCCCGGCGCGAGCGCCAGCGCGCTGCGATCGAGAACCGACGTGGCCAACGGCGCTTCGTGCTGGTTCTTCTGCGAACCGGTCGCGACGCTCACGGTTCCGATGATGGGCAACGCGCGTACGAGGACGATTTGCGGTGAGCGTAGGGCGGTGAGCGAGACGTGAGCCGGGAGATATTCGGTGCGTGACAGATCGACCGTGAGCGGCGTGAACTCGGTGCGCGCGTGCACGTGACCCGCTGCGCCGCTGATCTCGAGGTCGTGTGCCCCCGCGGCGTCGACGAAATCCGCCCTTACGCCGGCGAGCGGGCTTCCGGCCTCATTGACGATCTCGAGCGGAACCTGCGCGCTGCCGAAGGCGAGCGCAACCATGAACACCGCAGCAAGCAACGCCGTCACATCGAGCCCCGGAATCCGTCGGACCGTTTCCGCCTGTGCGCGGCAGACATCCGAGGAGCAATGTTCGTCTGCCGCGGGCGTTTTGCGGGCGAAGCAGCCATGATTAAACGCAACCGATTCCAGGTAGCCGAATTCTCGACGGTGCTCGGCCCACCATCAATGTTCTTGCGAGCAGGTCGGACAATAAAGCGGGCGGCGACGCCCAATCACCTGGCCGCCGCCGCCTTCGCCGCATATTCTCTAGATCGGGTCGGTCAGGTAGGGGAAGCCGTTGAGTGTTTTGACCGTTGGGGTGATGTTGTCGCTGGTCAGGCAGGGCGTCTCTTTGTGGTCGTCGTTCGCTAGTCCGACCTTCGGTACGATGTTGCCGTAGATCGCGCCGAGGGACAAGTCGATGACCGGACTTTCAATGTCCCGGCCGCCGAATTGGCGCGCACCGTTGCGAATCGATTTCTTGATTCCGTTCAAACCTGAGCCGGGCACGATGTCCAAAATCCCCTTGGGCAGGCCGCTCTTTCCCTTCGTCTCGACGCCGAGGTACGTCGCGTGTCCGCCGGCTGAAAGATCGACCTGCATCTCGTCGTTCTGGCCGAGCACGTGCACGAGGGCGTTCGCGATCGCGTGCGAACGGCCAGCACCGTAGGGCTTAGGAGCTTTCATGAAACGATAGATCGCGCGGCGCAACGTCGGATCGTTGAATGGTTCGCTGCGGTTGGTGACGTCGTGCAGCTTGAAGGGCTCGAGCGCTTCTTTAACCGCGGGGCGCCCCCACAGTTCGATTTGGCTGTACGCTCCGTTCGCCTGCGGCTGCGTCGTGGAGGCCGTCCACCACACGTTGATGCGGCCGTGATTACCCGGGGTCGTCAGCATACTACGAGGCATTTCGACGATCAGTGACAGCACGTCGAAGTTCGCGAGCGTATTGGTCGCTTGCGACGCCGGCAAGAAGCAGCTTGCCGACGGCGGCGGTGGGTTCGGCTGGTTTTTGTAATTGCGGTCTGGGTTGATCTTGAAGAACTGGGTGAGGTCGAAATAGAACGGATCGCGGCGCGGACCGGCGAAGAACTTGACGCCGCCGGGCAGCGATGCCGTCGTGTTGTACGTGGTCGCGCCGAGCTGCCGCACGAACGTCGACATCGTGCCGGCCATGCGCGGAGCCGCTGGACCGTACAGGGTGATCTTCTGATTCGCACCGGCGCCCTCGGCTTTGAACTGCAAGACCTGGTGCTCGCGAAAATCGCCGACCGTGTCGATCTTGATCTGATACATCACACCGGGATCGAAGTACGTCGACGTTCCCATGCCCTGGGGAATCAGCGGATGGACGTTCATGACGAACGCGACGTTCTGGGGATTCTTCGCCGGAAAGACGTAGCCGTCGGTGATGTCGGCACCGGGACGCGAGACGAGCTGCAGCGTGTCTTGGTGGTCGGACGTGCGGGCCGGTCCGGCGGCGTAGAGGAGCGACGCGGCGCCGAGTGCAGCGACTGCCGCTGACGATACGAGGATGCGGCCGAGGAACATACGATGAAACCTCCGCAAAAGCGTAGTTATTGAAAACGTTCTACCGCTGAAGCTCGACCCTCCCCTGTTTCCGGTGCGGAATTGTGAGCGGCGCGTCGAATCAGTCTCGAACGCCTGAACCCGTCGCCGGCAGTTTCCGATTAGCCGCCGATGGGGATCGCTCGAGGAGCCCGGGCAACGAGCACCCAAGCGGCGCCGCTCCGACGGGCGAAAGGATGAATGACGTGGCCAAGATGATCGAACGCCCCGCCGAGCGGACCTCGGGCGATTCGCCGGAGTTCGAGGCCCAGCGCGCCGCCTGGGAAGGCGGCTTCGCACGCGGCAAGCGGCGCGGCGAACCGGGCTCCGGTGCGTCCGATCGTACGATCTCCGACATCCCGCTCAAGCCGCTCTACGAGCCGCAAGACGCCGCCGGCCGTGATCTCGCCCGGGACCTTGCCTACCCCGGCGCCTACCCGTATACGCGCGGCATCCATCCGGGCGGCTACCGTGATCGCCTTTGGACGATGCGCCAATTCGCCGGCTTCGGCAATGCTCGTCAGACGAATGAACGCTACCACTTCCTGCTGGCGCAGGGACAGATGGGATTATCGGTCGCCTTCGACATGCCGACCTTGATGGGCTTCGACTCCGATGCGCCGCAGGCGCTTGGCGAAGTCGGCAAGTGCGGCGTCGCGATCGACTCGCTGCGCGACATGCAGACGCTCTTCGACGGCATCGACCTCGGGGCGATCACGACCTCGATGACGATCAACGGCCCTGCGCCGATCGCACTCGCGCAATACATCGCGACGGCCGAAGCGAAGGGCATCCCCCGCGCGGCACTCGGCGGCACGTTGCAAGCCGACATCCTCAAAGAGTACATCGCGCAGAAAGAGTGGATCTTTCCGCCGCGGCCGCACGTTCGGCTGATCGTCGACATGATGAAGTTCTGCACGGCCGAGATGCCCAAATGGAATACGATCTCGATCAGCGGCTACCACATTCGCGAGGCCGGCTCGACCGCCGTTCAAGAACTCGCCTTCACCTTGGCGGACGGGTTCGCGTACGTCGAGGCCGCGATGCGTGCGGGCCTCGACATCGACGCGTTTGCGCCGCGGCTCTCGTTCTTCTTCAACTCGCACATCGATTTCTTCGAAGAGATCTGCAAATTTCGCGCGGCGCGCCGCATTTACGCGCACCGCATGCGCGAGCGCTACGGCGCCAAAGACCCGCGCTCGTGGACGTTGCGCTTCCATACGCAGACTGCCGGCTGCAGTGCCACCGCGCAACAGCCGGAGAACAACATCGTGCGCGTCGCCTATGAGGCGATGGCGGCCGTGCTCGGCGGAACGCAATCCCTGCACACGAACTCGATGGACGAAGTGCTCGCCCTGCCGACCGAAAAGTCGGTCGAGATCGCGCTGCGCACGCAGCAGGTCTTGGCCTATGAAACGAACGTGACCAACGTGATCGATCCGCTGGGCGGTTCGTATTTCATCGAAGCGCTGACCGATGAGATCGAGAAGCAAGCCGAAGACTACTTTCGCCAAATCGAAGAGTACGGCGGCGTGATCGAGGCGATCGAATCGGGCTTCTTCCAGCACGAGATCGCCGACGCGTCGTACCGCTATCAGCGTTCCCTGGAAACCAAGGAGCGCGTCATCGTCGGCGTCAATGCCTTCGAGCGGGAAGAGCGGCCGGGCGACATCGATCTGCTCAAGATCGGACGCGATATGGAGCTCGCTCAGGCACGCGCCGTGCAGGATGTCCGCGCCGGACGCGACGGCGCGCTCGTCGAATGCAGCCTCGGTGAGTTGCGACGAGCCTGCGCCGACGAGACGCGTAACGTGATGCCGCCGCTGATCGATGCGGTCAATGCACTGGCAACGGAGGGAGAGATCGTGCAAGCGATGGTCGAGGTTTATGGACGTTACACGGAACGGGCGGCGTTTTGATGCCTACGTTTAGACGTATGCATCCATACGAAGGTCGAGTTCAGCCGCATGACCCGACGATTGCGGCAAGTGCGATCGACCGAGCACAATTGGCGCCAAACTCCCCGCAGCGCCGTCCTGGAGCGCGCGCGTATTCGGTGAGCGTGGCTTTCGCGGCCATGGCGCTTCTACCGTTCGCTGCGCACGCGGCCGACGTTCCCAACGTTCCGCTCGGCGTGAAGATTCCGACGGCATTGAGCGCGACGGTTTCTTCGCAGACGGCACATCGCGGCGACCCTTTCACGTTCACGACGACCAAAGACGAAAACTTGGGAGGCGTCGACGTCCCGCAGGGAACGCCGGGAGTCGGGCGCATCGCCGACGTCTCGAAAGCACGCAAGGGCCACAACGGCAGCGTCAGCTTGCAGGCCGATATGCTGCAGCTTTCCGGCGGACGAACGATCTGGGTGAACATCGCTCCGAGCGCGCTGCGCGGTCACTATGCCAACAAGCACGTCTTTCCGTACATCTTGCCGATTCCACCGCTGATCTTGCCCGGTGCCGTGTTCACGCGTACCGGCGACCTCATCCTCGACAAGGGCACGACCTTCGACGTGGTGACGATCGCGCCGCGTCACAAACTCGCCCCGCTCGTCGGTGGTGCGGCTCCGGCCGCGCCAGTCACCCCCTCACCATCCGCGTCTCCGCAGCCGTCGGCATCGCCGTGATCGCGCGGCGCGTTGTGATGCGCGCCAGCGGGGCATACGCGATCGCGTCGCTCACCGTCGCACTTTGCGCGCAAGGCGCGCTCGCCGTCGCCACGAACGTGCCGGCGCGCGTCCCCGGCGTGCGCATCCCCGTGCGTTTGACCGAACGGCTTTCGTCCCAGGAGGCGACCGCGGGTCAGCACTTCGCCTACGAAACGACGGCCGAGGTCACGGTCGGTGGCGCCGACGTTCCGAGCGGAACGCCGGGCGACGGCGTCGTCGTCGTGGCGCAGTCTGGACGCGGGCGCAATCCCGGCAAGATGCAACTTGCGGTGATCGCGCTGCATCCGCGCGGCGGTAAAGCGATTGCGGTCGGACTGGCGCCGAGCGAAGCCGGAACGAAGAACGCCTACGACCGTCCGCGTTCGCCGGCGTTCGCCGTCCCGACGGTCGTCGGGACGCTCGTCTTGGGTGGAATCGTCCACGACACGAACGTCGTGTATGAAAAGGGCACCGCCTTTACCGTCATCGCGCCGCCGCCGGCAACGCCGCCGCCCGAGCCGTCGCCTGCAGCAGTCCCCTAAGCCCGGGTGCGGAAGCGCGGCGGGTGAGCGCGAGGGCCGAGGCGCCGCTGCCGTCTTCTGCGAACAGAGACGTGTATGGTGGCTAACGAGCGGCCCTTGCGGATCATCGTCGCCAAGGCGGGGCTCGACGGGCATGATCGCGGCGCAAAAGTGATCGCTCGCGCGTTGCGGGACGCGGGCATGGAAGTAATTTACACCGGGCTCTTTCAGAGGCCCGAACAGATCGTGCAAACCGCAATTCAAGAAGATGCCGACGGCATCGGCCTCTCGATCCTCTCCGGTGCGCATATGACGCTCTTTCCGGCCGTGCTCGAGGCGCTGGCGGCGCAAGATGCAAGTGACGTCGTCTTTTTCGGCGGCGGCACGATCCCGGCCGACGACGCGCGCGAACTGAAGCGGCTCGGGGTACGGGAAGTCTTCACGCCCGGCGCCCCGCTTTCGAACATCATCGAATTCGTGCGCCGCGAATGCGGCAAGCGGCGCGAACTAGTCGGATGATGCGTGCCGACATGAACGTTCTTCACAATCGTATGGTGCGCACGTCCCAACGGGATATTACATAATCGAGCGAACGCTACCGCCCGCAGCGGAGCGCGTGCGAACGCGCATCGCCCCGTCGCCGACGGGTGACCCTCACGTCGGCACCGCGTACGTTGCACTCGTCAATTACTGCTTCGCAAAGCAGCATGGCGGCCGATTCGTGCTGCGCATCGAGGATACCGATCGCAACCGCAGCACCCCCGCCTCCGAGCGCGTCATCCTCGACGCGCTGCATTGGCTCGGGCTCTCTTGGGACGAAGGGCCGGACATCGGCGGCCGGAATGGTCCGTACCGGCAGAGCGAGCGGCTTGAAATCTACGAACGGTATGCGCGCGAATTGCTGGACGGCGGCCATGCCTTTCGTTGCTTCTGCACGCCCGAGCGGCTCGCCGCAATGCGCGCCGACCAGCGCCGTCGCAGCGAACCGCCCGCGTACGACGGCCGCTGCTTAACCTTGACGCAAGCCGAAGTTGCGGCGAACGAGAGCGCGGGAGTTCCGTTCGTCGTGCGCCTGCGCGTGCCGCGCGAGGGCACCGCACGGATCGATGACCTCCTGCGCGGTCCAATCGACTTCGAATGGCGCACGGTCGAC